>NZ_CM001484.1:2063201-2227746 GCF_000243395.2 Saccharomonospora glauca K62
GCCGCGGGCGCGGTACCCGTCCGCGCGGCACGAGCCGTGGCCGCGTGGATGGTGTACGTGGCGGTGGGCAAGGATCGTGACGGCAGACCACTGCCGCTCGACGACCCGCTCGCCGATCGGCTCCGCGCGGCGGTGGGGGAAGCCGGGGAGCCCCGCGCACTCGTCGACGGGTTGCTGTCGGTGCGGGAGGTGTTCGGCGAGGACCTGCCCGACCACGTGGCATTACGCGCAGCACTCATGGAGGCGGTGACGGAACTTTTAACGGCGGTGCGCTGAGCCGTCGGTGTGGAATCCGGTGGAGCGGGGAGGAGTACGGGTGCACTCCCCGCCCCACCGGAGTATGACGAGGTCACGGCCATACCCGAAACCGACGTCCCAATTCCGATTAATCGGACAATTGTGCGGACGGAATATTGGCCCCCGAGGGGCGGTTGAAGCTTCATCCGCTTCGCCTCGGTAATTTCTTAGCGGGCCGAAGTTAATTTTGTTTCCGTCGTGTAACGCTATGTCCGGTCGCTTTCGAGCAATGAGAGGGCGGCGTGGTCGAGGGTCTCCACCATCCACGTCAACAGTTCTTGATCGGCTCGCTCGGCCGCCTTCTGCCAGCGTTCTTTCTGTTGGTCGGGGAGTTTCATCTCGATGTGCACGGTTCTCGGTCGCGCGCTGGTGAGTTGCCGTTCCCCCCGAAGCTGCCGTCGGAGCTCGTTGCGGGACCAGCCGTTGATCTCGGCACGGGTCAGCCAGGCGTCCTGCTCGGCCTCGGGGAGACTGGTCACCTCCGCATGGTGCTGGAAGCTGAGTTTCGGATGTCGACGCTCCGGGGTGAAACGCCTGGCTACCCACGCGTAATTTCGCAGCGTCTGGTAGTCGAGCGACGTTTCGGCGATCGCCTGCTTGTAGCGGTTGGGGTAGTGGGTCTGGCCGTAGATCAACCAGTCGCCGAGCCACCACGCGGACGAGTCGGAGACCACGTGGATCTGCCGACCGAGGTTGCGCCATGCGTCGAGGGGCATGTCCTGAGGAAGGGAAAGCATGACTCGCTTCGTGCGGACCCTGCGCTCCGGGCCACGGTTCTCGCGTGTCGACGTGACGTGGCCGCTCGACGTGGTCGCGACCGCAGTGCCGTCTCTGCCCGACATGGAATCGTGCACCCCCTATTCGTCCGAAAAACTCACCCTCGCGTCACGAGCTGATCGTCAGCCTGGCAGTCGTCCCTTGAGCGACGCCAAACGGAGGCCAAACGTCGAGGTGAGAACCGAGTTGTCCGTGGTTCGCTTCTCGTTCTTGGCCCCTTTGCCGCTCAACGTTTGGCGTGCGCCATGCATTCAAAAAACGAGAATTAACCCGATCGTGTATTCGATCACGTTAGGTTGTCACTTGTGGTCCGACGCAACGTCTGACACACACTCGCTGGGGGAGCTGGATACGCTGATGACGACGCTCGGAGTGACGCTGTTCGGTCCGGTCTCGGTGCGCCGGGGGGAACGGGAGATTCCGCTGGGGCCACCCAAGCAGCGCTCGGTTTTCGCGGTGCTGGCCGCGCGCGCCGGAGAGGTGGTGCGACGCGAGGAACTTGTCAGAGCGGTCTGGGGAGTCGATGCTTCCCCCACGGCGATGAACAGTGTCTACACCTACGTGGCCCGGCTACGTAACCAGCTGGAGCCCTTTAGACGGCAACGGGCGCGCCCCGACCTGCTCGTCTCCGACAGCCTCGGGTACATGCTTCGGCTGGCGCCCGACGAAGTGGACACCAAGCGTTTCACGGCATATTTGCGACGAGCGCGCAAGCTTCAAGCGGAACGGCTGCCGCGGGCGGCGATCGAGGAGATCGAGTCCGCACTCGCCTTGTGGCAAGGCCCACCGTTCGGTGGTGTGGTCGGTCCGTTCTTCGAGGCGGAGCACGCGGCGCTGTCCGAGATGCGGCTGACCGCCATCGAGGATCGCGTTCACCTGCTGTACCAACTCGGCGGGGACCTTAGCGGGGAGCTCGCCGAGCTGTCGGCACTGGTTCGTCGGCACCCGTTGCGGGAAAGGCTGCGGTACGTGCTGATGCTCTGCCACCTGCAAGCGGGTACGCAGACCGAGGCGATCAGGGAGTACAACGACTTCCGTACTCGGCTGGCCGACGAGCAAGGACTCGAACCGGGGGAACGACTGCAGCAGCTCTATGCGGAGGCACTGAAGTCCGCTCCGCGACGCGAAGGGGGCCGGCTCGTGAAACCCACGGGGTGGAGAACCGAGACCCCCCGGCCCCCCGTGCCGCTGGCGCAACTGACGCGGGACGTTCCCGACTTCACGGGACGCAAGGCGGAGATCCGGCGACTGCACGAACTGGTCGACACCGCCACCGATCGCGGCGAGAGCGCCGTCGTCCTGATCAACGGTGTCCCCGGGGTCGGAAAGTCCGCACTCGCCGTCCACTTCGCCCATGAGCTCTCCACTCGTTTCCCCGACGGGCAGGTACAGCTGGATCTTCGCGGGTACGGAGCCGGGCAGCCGATGCACCCCAGGGAGGCGCTGCATCGGCTGCTCGAAGCGCTGGGTGTTACCACGGCCCCGGACATGGACCCGGAGCGGCAGCGGGCCTTGCTGCACAGCCTGGTCGCGGGACGGAGACTGCTCATCCTGCTCGACAACGCGAGATGGGTGCAGCAGGTGCGGCCCTTGTTGCCGGGGGACTCCTCGTGCCTGGTCCTCGTCACCAGCCGCAACGGGCTCGGAGGTCTGATCGCTCGGGACGGAGCTCGTCGACTCCGCCTCGACGGGATGAGGGTGGACGACGGTGTCGAGTTGTTCGGACGGATCGCGGGGAGAGCTCTCGTCGCCAGTGCGTACCCCGCTGTGCGTGAACTCGTCGAAGCCTGCGGGGGACTTCCGCTGGCCCTCCGTATCGCGGCGGCCCAGACGGAGCTGTCTCCCTCACCGGAGCGCACGCTGGCGCTTTTCAACGGTGTGGACCTGCTTCACCGGCTCTCGGTACCCGGAGACGAACAGTCGTCACTCATCACGGTGTTCGAGTGGTCGTACGCAGCGCTCCCGGAGCGAGCGCGCCGGATGTTCCGAGCCTTGGGCAGAGGGTCGGGAGCCGGGGTCACGCTTCGGACCGCCGCGGCCTTGACGGGCGAGTCGATCGAGGAGGCTCGGGAACACCTCGACATACTCGTCGACGCGGGTTTGGCGTACGAGCCGGTGCAGGACAGTCTACTTCTGACTCCACTGTTGTTCGCCTACGCTCGTTATCTGTACTTCCGGGAGTCGACCGACGAATCATGTCGGGCCGGCTCGTCTTGAGCGTGCAGCGTCCTCCTTTTAGTTCTCGCCGTCAAGTACGGCGCTCCCCGAACCCGAGTTCACCCGATGGGGTTGCCAGCGAGTATGTGCTCGTCCATCATCGGCAGCACGAACCGCGGGCCGATTCAGGGTCGGGGCATCGAGAGTCGGTGCGGCTCGAATCCGAATTTCACGGCGAACGGGTATTCGTGCGATGACGATCAGTGAGATGTCGCTGCTCAACACGTTTCGGATAACTCCGGAACGGCACCGTGACGAACGTGGTTCCTTTATTGAGGTGGTACGTTCGAACGCTCTTTCCGAGGTGATCGGATACGAGTTCACGGTACGTCAGGCCAATTGCTCGTTGAGCGTGCGCAACACCATCCGAGGAATTCACACCACCGCTTTGCCGCCGGGGCAGGCCAAGCTGGTGACATGCGTCAGCGGCTCGATCCTCGACGTGGCCGTGGACCTCCGCGTCGGCTCGCCGACCTTCGGCCAGTACGAGATCACCAGGCAGGACGCCGACACGGGGGTGTCGGTGTACCTGCCCGACGGCATCGGCCACGCCTTCATCGCCCTCACCGATAATGCCTGTGTCAACTACCTGTGCTCGGAGAAATACGTCCCCGGAACGATGATCGAGATCGATCCGCTGGACCCGGATATCGGCATACCGTGGAATTTGACCACCGAGCCGGTCATGTCCGACAAGGACGCCGCGGCCCCGAGTTTGAAGACCGCCGTGGCGAGAGGAATGTTGCCGACCTATGAGCAATGTCTCGCGCACTACGAGGCGCTGCGGCGGCGTTCGGCTGCCTGAGCCGAGGCCGTCCCGCTGGCGGGACACCGTTCCCGCGCTTTTTTCGTGAAAACGTGGTTCGCTTCTCCGGTCTTGAAACCCGGAGGGTCACATCATGGATGTCGAACCCCGTGTCCAACTCTTCCGTGAGAGGATTCATGTCACAGGAATCGTTCTGCCGCGTCTGCAGTGGCAAGGTCCGAGAATTTTACGACTTCGGCCGCCATCCCTTGTCGGATGCCTTCGTCGACCCGGAGAAAGTGGACGACGAGGAATTCTTCTACCGACTCGCCGTCGGGGTGTGCCGGGACTGCACCATGGTGCAGTTGATGGAGGAGGTTCCTCGGGAACGCATGTTCCACGACGGATATCCGTATCAGTCCTCGGGTTCCGTCGTCATGCGGACGCATTTCGAGGACTTCGCCAAGCGGGTGCTCAACGCCGAGGACCTCGGCACCGATCCGTTCGTCGTCGAGCTCGGGTGCAACGACGGCGTCATGCTCAAGGTGCTCGCCGACGCGGGGGTGCGGCATCTCGGCGTCGAGCCGTCCGGTGGTGTCGCCGACCTGGCGGCGGCGAAAGGCGTGCGAGTCATCAAGACCTTCTTTGAGGAGGAGACGGCGCGACGGATCCTCACCGAGCACGGACCCGCCGACGTGATCTATGCGGCCAACACGTTGTGCCACATCCCGTACATGGATTCGATTCTCAACGGAGTACGGGCGTTGCTCGCTCCCGACGGTGTTTTCGTCTTCGAGGACCCCTACTTCGGCGACATCCTGGAGCGCACGTCGTTCGACCAGATCTACGACGAGCATTTCTTCTTCTTCACGGCCCGCTCCGTACGGGCGATGGCCGAGCGTTTCGGCTTGGAACTGGTCGATGTGGAGCGACTTCCCGTCCACGGTGGAGAGGTGCGTTACACCCTGGCTCGTTCCGGAGCCCGCCAGCCTTCGAACGCCGTGGCGGAGCTGGTCGCCGAGGAAGAGACGAAACGGTTGACGGCTCCGGACACCCTGTCGGCGTTCGGGGAGAGGGTGACGGGTATTCGCGAGGAACTCACCAGCTTGCTGCGACGGCTTCGTGACGAGGGCAAGACCGTGGTCGGATACGGGGCCACGGCCAAAAGCGCCACGGTGAACAACCTTTGCGGTATCGGACCGGATCTGGTTTCGTTCGTCGTCGACAGCACTCCCGACAAACAGGGCAAGCTGACGCCGGGGACACACATCCCGGTGCGGGAACCGGAGGCGTTCTCCGGACCTTACCCGGACTACGCGCTGTTGTTCGCTTGGAACCATGCGGACGAGATCATGGCGAAGGAACAACGGTTCCGCGACGCCGGGGGGCAGTGGATCCTGTACGTCCCCGAGGTGCACATCGTTTGACCGGCTCGGTCTTTAGACCCCGAACACGTCCTGCCGCGCCTGCTCGGATCACGTCTGCGTGCTCGCGGCCAAGTCAGAACGGAGGAAAATCGACAATGATCCATTCGGTGGTCATCGTGGGTGGCGGAACGGCCGGCTGGATGACGGCGAGTTACCTGAAAGCCGCGTTCGCGGACCGGATCGACGTCACATTGGTGGAGTCCGCCGCGGTGTCCCGCATCGGCGTGGGCGAGGCGACCTTCAGTACCATCAGACACTTCTTCGACTATCTCGGTCTGGACGAAGCCGATTGGCTGCCGAAGTGCGCCGGCGGCTACAAGCTCGGCATCCGATTCGAGAACTGGCACGGTAACGGGGAGTACTTCTACCACCCGTTCGAACGGCTGCGGGTGGTCGACGGTTTCTCCCTGGCCGACTGGTGGCTCGCGATCGGTGATCACAGTCGGCCCATGGACCGTCAGGTGTTCCTCACCAGCGCGTTGTGCGAGGCCAAACGCTCGCCGCGGATGATGGACGGATCGCTGTTCGTCTCCGGACTTGACGGCAGCCTCGGTAAGTCGACCCTGGCCGAGCAGCGAGCCCAGTTCCCGTACGCCTATCACTTCGACGCCGATCAGGTCGCCGCTTACCTGCGCTCGTACGCCACCGAACGCGGGGTCCGGCATGTCGTCGACAACGTTCAGGAGGTGCTCCAGGACCAATGCGGCTGGATCAGCGGGGTACGCACCGCCGAGCACGGGGTGTTGACGGGTGACCTCTTCGTCGACTGCACCGGGTTCCGAGGAATTCTGATCAACAAGACGTTGGGGACGAAGTTCGAGTCCTTCGAGGACGTCCTTCCCAACAATCGCGCCGTCGCGCTGCGGGTGCCGCGGGAGACCGAGACCGACATGGCCCCCTACACGACGGCGAGGGCCATGAGCGCCGGTTGGATGTGGACGATTCCGCTCTTCCGCCGCAACGGGAACGGTTACGTCTACTCCGACCAGTTCATCACCCCGGAGGAAGCCGAGCGCGAACTGCGGGAGGCCGTGGCGCCCGATAGGGACGACCTGGAGGCCAACCACATCCGTATGCGGATCGGCCGGAACGAGCGGTCGTGGGTGAAAAACTGCGTCGCTGTTGGACTGTCCAGTGCGTTCGTCGAGCCGTTGGAGTCGACCGGGATCTTCTTCATCCAACACGCGATCGAACAGCTCGTGAAGCACTTCCCGGACAAAACCTTCGACCCGGCCCTGATCGAGGCCTACAACCGCCGGATCAATCGCGCGATCGACGGCGTGAAGGAGTTCCTGGTTCTGCACTACAAGGCCTCCAGCAGGGCCGACACTCCGTACTGGAAGGAGTCCAAGGTGCGGGCGATGCCGGAACCGCTGGCCGAGCGGTTGAAGTTGGCCGAGACGCAACTTTTCGACGAGGAGACCATCTACCCGCACTACCACGGGTTCGAGAGTTATTCGTGGAACTCGATGATCATCGGACTCGGTTACCGTCCGAAGAAGCCGCTGCCGGCTCTGGCCCACCTCGATCCGACCGACGCGCTCGCCGAGTTCGACAAGATCAAGACCGAAGCCGCCGAGATGGTGGCGGCACTGCCGAGTTGCTACGACTACCTGGCCAGTCTCAACGAATGACGGTCGGCCGTGTTCGTCCCGAGGAGAGGCTGAGGTCCGTGGAAGTGCTTCGTGAGGAGTTCCGCAGGTTGATGAGCCGGTACTTCACCGGCGTCACCGTCGTCACGTCCAACGACGGTGAGGGGAAGCCACACGGCCTGACGTGCAACTCGTTGACCAGCGTCACCCTGACGCCACCGACGTTGCTGGTGTGTCTCAACCTGTGCAGCGGCACGCTGGCGGCGATCCGACACAGCCGGGGATTCGTGGTGAACTTGTTGCACGACCGTGCCAGGACCACCGCGAAGCTCTTCTCGTCGGCTGCCGAGAACCGGTTCCGTCGAGTGTCTTGGACGTCGTCGCCCGTCCTCGGGCTGCCCTGGCTCGACGCCGACGCCCACTCGATCGCCGAGTGCCGGGTGACCGATACGCACGTCGTGGGCGATCACGCGATCGTCTACGGCGAGGTCACCGAGGTGACCATGGTCGAGGACACCTCGTGTCACCCCTTGCTCTACGGGATGCGGACGTTCTTCGACGCCCCGGAATCGGTGTCCGCGACGAGGAAGGAGGACGCCGTGCTCGCCAACGGGCACGGCAGTACCGGATGACCGTCATCTCCCGGAACCGCAGGACGTGGCTGGGCCTCGGTGCGGGACTTCTCGTACTGGTTCTCGGCGTCGTCGTGTGGGCGGGCGGCACGGTGCGTTCGGAGGCCGGTGGTGGGGTCGACCCGCTCGCCCGGTTCCTGCTGGCCGTGGCGGTGATCCTCGTGGTGAGTCACGTCCTCGGGAGCGTGTTGCGGCGGGTCGGCCAACCCAGGGTGGTCGGCGAGATGCTCGGCGGGGTGATGTTGGGCCCGTCGGTGCTCGGTTCGATGTGGCCGGAGGCGATGCAGTGGCTGTTCACCGCAGATGCGCTGGGGCATCTCGACAAAGTGGGCCAGCTCGGGCTCGTCGTGTTCATGTTCCTCCTGGGATGCGAACTGCGGCTCGACCGGATCGACAGACCCGCCACGGTCGCGGCCACCGTGGCGGGGGGCACGGGGTTGCCGTTCGCCGTCGGAATCGGACTGGCGTGCGCTTTCGCCGGGTTGCTCTCACCGAGAGGTTTCACCGTGCCGTACGCGTTGTTCCTGGGACTCGCGCTGTCGATCACCGCGTTGCCGGTACTGGCTCGGATCCTCCTCGACCTCAAGTTGGAGGAGACCGGTGTCGGCGTGCTGACGGTGTCGGCCGCCGCCATCGGCGACGGCGTGGCCTGGTTGGTGCTGACCGTGATCCTGACCGCCACGGGGCAAGGAACTCACGCCTCCGCCGCCGAGACGGCCTACTTGGCCGCGGCCTTGGTCGTCGTGACCTTTCTCTGCGTGCGACCGGCGCTGGCGGTCCTGGTACGCAAGGTACGGTCGAAACAACTCCTCACCGTGGTGCTGCTCGCCGGGGCGATCACCTTCTCGGCGGTGACCCAGGCGATCAACTTGCACCCCGTCATCGGCGCCTTCCTTTTCGGCGCCGTGGTACCGCGTGACTCCGAGCCCGTACGTCGAGTCGGTCACCAACTCCAGGGCTTCACGCTGATCGTGTTGCTCCCGGTGTTCTTCGCCGGGGTCGGTCTGAACACCTCGGTGGGTCTTCTCGGTGGTGACCTCGTCGCCTGGACGGTCTTCGGGACCTTGTTGGTCGCCTCGGTGACGGCCAAGTTCGTCGGGGCGGGAGGCGCCGCGCGGCTGACCGGCCTTCCGACCCGTCAGGCCGTATGGGTGGGGGCCGCGATGAATTGCCGTGGGGTCACCGAACTGGTCATCGCCGCGATAGGGTTCCAAGCCGGCCTGATCAACCAACTGGGCTTCACGATGTTGGTGCTTCTCGCGGTGATCACCACGGTCCTGAGCAATTGGGCGCTGCGATGGCTGAGCCCCGACGGGGTCGCCCTCGACCGGAGTCGGGCTCCCATGGGATCGACAGGAAAGGACGCGAGATGAAAGGAATCGTCCTCGCCGGCGGCAACGGGACCCGGATGCATCCACTGACGTTGGCGACGTCCAAGCAACTGCTGCCCGTCTACGACAAGCCGATGGTGTACTACCCGTTGTCCGTGCTGATGTTGGCGGGGCTGCGAGACATCCTGATCATCTCCAACCCGGAAACCCTGCCCGTACTTCGGGCCCTGTTGGGAGACGGGAGCAGATTCGGCCTGAACTTCAGTTACGCGGAACAGAAGGAGCCGCGCGGCATCGCGGAGGCGTTCCTCATCGGTGAGAAGTTTCTCGACGGCGGGCCCTCGGCGCTCATCCTGGGAGACAACCTCTTCCACGGTGCCGGCTTTCCGAAGCTGCTCCGGTCCGCACGGCGGGAGCTCGACGGCTGCACGTTGTTCGGATACCCGGTCTCGGACCCCGGACGATTCGGCATCGGTGAGGTCGACGCCGAGGGAAACTTGGTGTCGTTGGAGGAGAAGCCTTCGAAACCGCGTTCCGACAACGCCATCGTGGGGTTGTACTTCTACGACTCCGAGGTGGTGGACATCGCCAAGGAACTCACCCCGTCGGCCCGCGGCGAACTGGAGATCACGGAGGTCAACCAGGTCTACCTGAAGCAAGGACGGGCGAAGTTGATTCGGCTCGGTCGGGGTTACACGTGGCTCGACGCGGGGACGCACGACTCGCTCCTTTCGGCCAGCCAGTACGTGCAGACGATTCAGCATCGGCAGGGGGTCCAGGTGGCATGCCTGGAGGAGATCGCCCTGAGACTCGGCCACATCGATTCGCAGCGTTGCTACGAGCTGGGCGAGCGGATGAAGAACTCCGACTACGGCCGGTACCTGATGCAGGTGGCTCAGGAAGTCGGTTGAGGACGGGTGGCCCCGGTGGTGCGGGTGAGCTGTTCGGCCAGTTCCTCCGCGAGTGAGCTCTCCAGGCCCTCGACCTTGAGCGCTCCTTTCGCCGATGCAGTGGTCACCACCAAGGTGGCCAGGCCGAAGTGCCGTTGAAGCGGACCGCGCACGGTGTCGACCGTCTGGATCCGGGAGAGGGGAGCCACATGCCAGCGTTGCCAGAAATAGCCGACGCGCACGTGTACCGCGGTGTCGGTGATCTCCCAACGATGGACCGCGAACCACCACCGTGGCAGCAGGATGACGGCCGGAACGGCCAGAACGGCGACCACCGCGGTGGGGCCGAACAGCCAGGGGCCGCCCATCTTGAGCACGCCGGGCACCACGGCGCAGACCACCAGCACGGCCACGGCCGCGGCGAACAGGCCGGCGACCTTGGTACGCCACCACTGGACGGTGGCCCGGTGGAACCGGTTTCTCGGCGGCTTGGTCGGGGGCATGGAACTCCTTCACCAATGGCGACCGCGATGTGCGCAGTGTAAGGCATCGATACCGAACGTCACCGACATCGTGCATCGGGATGTCGGTCGGCGAGAGAGGCAGGGGTTGTGGCAGCCAAGCGAGTGATCTTTCCCGTGACGTCGACCCGACGTGTGGAGTTGTGTCCGGCGACGGCCGCGGACCAGTCGGAATTCTTTCGCACGGTGTTGCGGACGGGCATCGAGAGCGTGCGGCCGATGGCACGCGCGGATGGAGTGGGACCGCGTCCGAACGCGGCCTTCACGGTCCGCAACCGAATGAGCGGGGAACAGCTCGGGTTCAGCCTGCTGTTCGGCCTCGACGAGGCCGGACACATTCGTTGCGGAACGTATCTCGATCCGGAACTCAACCGATTGGGACTCGGCGGGGACGCCATCGGTTTGACCATCAACTACACCTTTGCGCAATTCAATGTGGATCGAGTGATCACGGAGACCACCGAGGCGAGTCTCGGCTCGTTCGGGATGCGGCCGGGGGACGAACGGGTGCTCACGGTCCTTCCCGATTTCCTGTACTTCCGGGGCCGTTACTGGAACCTCTACGGTTTCCAGGTGGAACGGCACGAGTGGGTCAGCGACGACCAGGAGATCGTCGATGATTAAGGTGTCGTCGTTGTCTCGCCGGCGGGACAACGACCTGGCCACGGGGTAATACCTGCTATACGATTCGTTCGCTCGTTTTCCTCGCCTCGTCCTCGCAGAGGATTCTTTTCATCCGGGATTCGTGCCTCAATGGAACCGAGGAGCGGTTTGTCGTGACGTACTCCGAACTATCGCCGGAGGAACTCCTGGCCGAGGGTTTCTTCTCACCGCGGATCACCGAGGAACCCTGGGTGGTGCGCTGGGACCGGTTCGACGGCGACCTCGCAGCCATCGAGGCCATGGTGCTCGACGCCCTCCCGGAGACGGTGGTGTTCCACACCTCCGGAACCACCGGCGCCAGTCGGGCGTGGTACCGAAAGAAGCAATTCCTCTGGGCCGAGGCCTCGATGCTGGCGAGGCTGTTGGCTCCCCGAGCGCCCGAAGCGGCGTTGTCCTTCGTGCACCCGAAACATCTCTACGGCGCGTTGAGCAGCGTTCTCGTGCCCGCGAGGCTCGGTATCCCGGTCTGGTACCGACCGCAGGTCACGGGCCAGCTGCCCCCGGTCGACGAGCACCGTCACTGGGCGGTCATGGCCATCCCCTGGGTCTTCGCCGTGTTGCGACGGCACATGGCCTGGATTCGCTCCCTCGACCAGGTCACCGTGCTGCACGCGAGCGGCATGATCCCCGATGCCGCACTGCATTTCCTCGCCGAGGCGGGGCCGGAGCGCGCCCGCATCATCGAGGTCTTCGGCGCGACCGAGTCCGGTGGGGTCGGCACCCGGCAGTGGTCCGAGGGCGATCCGCCCGACTGGTCACTGATCGACGACGTCTCCTTCGTCGATCCGGTGGTACCGGGTGAGGGGGAGGTCCCGTTGAAGATCCGCAGTCCACGGCTTGCCTTCCTCGGGGAGAACGAGGCTCCGGACCACTGTCAGCTGGACGACTACGTACAGCGCCTCTCCGACCGGAGCTTCCGTTTCAGCGGTCGCCGTACGAGGTTGGTGAACATCAACGGACGCCGGTTCAACTTGGACCGTCTGGAGGACCTTCTCAGCCCTGTGCTCGACTGCGTCGACTACGCGATCCGGCCCGTGACCGATCCGGTGGTCGGGGAGCACATCGAGCTCGTGGTGGTGCTCAAGGAGCACACCGAACTGTCGGATCTCGACCTGACGACGGCGTTCGAGCGTATCGGGGTACGACCACGGCGAGTTCGTGCCGTGAAGGCGATCGACCGCACCGAGATCGGAAAGTTCCGTCGAGTCCAGAAGCCAGAATCGACTGACGCAGGAGCCTTAGAGCGTGTCTCGTTTGGATCTTGGTTGGGTTGCGGGCATGATCTTGGTTCGTGGTTGATGAGTTGTCGCGGCGGTTGGTGCCTGATGAGCTGTGGGCACTGGTCGAACCGCTGGTCCCTGCGCATCAGGTTCGTCCGCAGGGAGGCGGACGGTCGCGCGTGGATGATCGTGCTGTGTTCACCGCGATCGTGTTCGTGCTGACAAGCGGGTGCGCTTGGCGACACCTGCCACCCAGCTTCGGAGTGAAGGTCCCGACCGCGCATCGTCGCTTCACCGAGTGGACGAAAGCCGGATTATGGCGCAGGTTGCATCGCGCGGTACTCGATGAACTCGGCAGCCAGGGAATGATCGACTGGTCCCGCGCGGTCCTGGACGGAGCCTCCGTCAGGGCCAAAAGGGGGGATCTCTGACCGGTCCCAGTCCTGTGGACCGCGGGAAACCCGGCTCGAAGATCCATGCACTGTCCGACCGGGCGGGACTGCCGCTGGCGGTCGCGATCTCGGCCGCGAACACCAACGACGCGCACGCCCTCAAACCGCTGATTCTGGCCATCCCCGCCGTGAAATCCCGGCGGGGGCCCCGCCGGCGCAAGCCGGACAAGCTCCACGCCGACAAAGCCTACGACCAGGCCGAACTCCGAGACTGGGTACGCAAGCAAGGAATCACCGTGCGCATCGCCCGCAAAGGCATCGAATCCAGCCAGAAACTCGGCAAGCACCGCTGGGTCATCGAACGATGTATCGCGTGGCTGTTCGGATACCGACGATTGACCATACGCTACGAGCGCTACGCCAACCACTTCTGCGCCTTCCTCACTCTCGCCGCAGCCCTCACCTGCTTCAAGAAACTCGCGAAATGAGACATGCTCTTAACGTGACCATTTCCGCCGAGAGCCGAACCGACCTGTCGCTCGACGAGATCTTCCGGAGCGCGGTGCGGGAACGCCACCTTCCCCCGTTGAGCGACGAGGAAGTGGCTCGCATGCGGGCATGCGCGGCGACGGTCGCCAAGGAACTCGCCGCCGACAAACCGATCTACGGATTGACCCAGGGGTTCGGCCCGCTGGTGCTGTTCGAAGCCGAGTCGGAGTTGGAACAGGGCGACAGTCTCATCTCCCACCTCGGCACCGCGCAGGGCGAGTCTCTCCCGCCAGAGGTGTGCCGACTCGTCGTCTGGCTGAGATTGAACAGCATGCGCAAGGGGTTCTCCGCGGTGTCGCCGGACTTCTGGAACCGGTTGGCGGAGGCGTGGAGAGCCGGATTCGTCCCGGCCATTCCCCGGCACGGCACGGTCAGCGCCAGTGGAGATCTCCAGCCACTCGCGCACGCGGCGTTGAGTCACACGGGGCGAGGGGAGGCCTGGGTGCGAGCCTCGTCCGGTGGTTGGGAGACCCGGCCGGCCGCCGAGGTGCTGGCCGACCTGGGCATCGAGCCTTTCGTCTGGCCGGTCCGGGAGGCGCTCGCCTTCGTCAACGGTACGGGAGTCAGTCTCGCGGTCGCGATCGTCAACCAGCTCTCCGCACTCACCCTCGTGCGTGCCGGTGCATTGCTGACCGGGCGGATCAACGCCCTGCTCGGCTCGAATCCCGAGCACTACGAGCCCGGAATAGGCATCGCCCGAGGCCAGGACGGTCAGCGTCGCGCGGCCCAGTGGATTCGCCGGGAGCTGCCCGGCCACGCCGAGCGTGACCCCGCTCGACCGTTGCAGGAGCCCTACAGTCTTCGGTGCGGTCCGCAGGTCCTCGGGGCGGCACTCGACCAGCTGACCTTCGCGGGTGAGGTCCTGCGTCGGGAGGCGAACGGAGTCACCGACAACCCGATCGTGTTCGAGGACCAGGTCCTGCACGGCGGCAACTTCCATGCCATGCCGGTGGGCTTCGCCTCCGAACAGACCGGACTGGCCCTGCACTCGGCGGTGTATCTGTCGGAACGCCAGCTCGGTCTGTTGGTCAGCCCGGTCACCAACGGCGATCTTCCCCCGATGCTCACCCCACGTCCGGGACGCGGCGCGGGTCTGGCCGGTGTGCAGTTGAGCGCCACGTCGTTCGTCTCCCGGATACGCCAGCTCGTGTATCCCGCTTCGCTGACCACGCTGCCGACCAACGGCTGGAACCAGGACCACGTGCCCATGGCGTTGAACGGTGCGAACTCGGTCGCCGAGGCCCTCGACCTGGGGTGGCTGGTGATCGGCTCCCTCGGGGTGGCCGTGGCGCAACTGACGGCGATGCTGGGACGGAGCGCAGCTGCGACGGACCCGTGGGCCGAACTCGCCGAGATCTCGCCGCCCCTGGACGTGGACCGACCGATGGCCGCCGAGGTGCGCTCGGCACGTGACGTCCTGCGTCGGGCCGCGGAGGACTTGCTGACCACGTCGCCCGCGTGAACGGTCCGACGCCACGAGGCGGGGAGGTGACGGTGAGTTCCGAGAGGGCCACGATGTTGCGGGCTTCGGCCTGGCGGGACCTGCTGACATACCTCGCGCCTCATCGGACGCTGGTGACGGTCGGTGCGCTGTTCACGATGTGTGGCTCGCTGGTGGGTTTGACCCAGCCGATGATGGCCAAGTGGATCGTCGACGCGCTGGGTGAGGGCCGCGCCGTGTTGGGGCCGATCCTGTTGTTGACCGCGGCCGTCGTGGTCGGTGCCGCGTTGGCCGCGATCGGGTACTGGTTGTTGGGGCGGGTTGCCGAGTCGGTGGTCCTGACGGCCCGGACGAGCATGCTCGGACGAATCCTGCGCATGCGCTTGGCCGAGACCGGTCGGCTCCAGCCGGGCGATTTGATGTCCAGGGTCACCGCGGACACGACCTTGCTCCGGCAGTCGGTCAGCCAGACCCTCGTGGACGCGCTCAAAGGGTTGCTGATGCTGGTGGCCGTGGTGGTGGCGATGGTGCTCCTGGACGCGGTGCTGCTGTTGGTCACCGTCGCGGTGCTGGCCGTCGCGGCGTTGCTGATCGCCCTGGTCGTGCCGTTCTTCCAGCGCTACAGCGCGAAAGTGCAGGAGTCGATCGGGGACATCAACGCGGTCCTGGAACGGTTGCTCGGCGCCTTCCGGACGGTGAAGTCGTCCGGCGCCGAGCCGGGGGAGGCGGAGAAACTGCGTGTCTCCACCGACCGAGCATGGTTCTTCGGACTTCGGTTGGCGCGTCTGAGCGGGATCGTCAGCGCCGGCGCACTGCTGGCCATCCACGTCTCTTTTCTGGCGGTCCTCGGGGTGGGCGGGGCCCGTGTGGCCTCCGGTGCCATCCCCGTCGGCACTTTGATCGCGTTCCTGTTGTACCTCTTCGCGCTGATCGAGCCCGTGGCCGGGCTGATCACCGCCGCGTCCACGTTCAGCACCGGGGTGGCCGCGATACGGCGTATCCGGGAGGTCGAGCGCCTCGAGGTGGAGTCGGTGGGCGAGCGAGCCCGGTCGGGCACCGGTGACCCGCGTCCCGCCGCGTTGTCCTTCCACGACGTGCACTTCGCCTATCCCGACGGAACCGCCGTGCATCACGGGGTGTCCTTCGCGATCCCACCCGGTGGGTTGACCGCGGTGGTGGGCCCGTCGGGAGCGGGCAAGTCCACCCTCTTCTCGCTCGTCGAACGGTTCTACGACCCGGTACGGGGAAGTATCACGATGGACGGCAAGGACATCCGCGACTGGCCGCTGGTCGAGTTGCGTGCCGTCATCGGGTACGTGGAACAGGACGCGCCGGTTCTGGCGGGGACCCTGCGCGAGAACCTGGTCATGGGCGCGGTCGAGCCCATCTCGGAGGACGAGATTCGGGCCGTGCTCGAACGCACCAGGCTCACCGAGCTGGTCGACCGGCTGCCCGACGGCCTCGACAGCCGGGTCGGTCATCGGGGCAACACCCTGTCGGGAGGGGAACGTCAACGCGTCGCCATCGCGCGGGCACTCCTTCGCAAGCCGCGGTTGCTGTTGCTCGACGAAGCCACCTCGCAACTGGACGCGGTGAACGAGGCCGCGCTCCGGGACGTCGTGGTGGAGGTGGCCGCCGAGCTCACCGTCCTGGTCGTCGCCCATCGTCTGTCCACGGTGACCAAGGCCGACCGCATCCTGGTGATGGAGGCCGGGCGGATCCGGGCCGTCGGCTCGCACGAGGAGTTGGTGGCCAGTGACGAGCTGTACCGGGAATTGGCCGCGACGCAGCTTCTGGTCGCCGAGGACGAGACCGTCGTACCGGCGGTCGGGGACGGCGTCGGTACCCCGCACTGACGTGACACATGCCTTCTACTTCGTCGAGGCGGCGACGTCGTAGCTGGGGCGGTTGTTGAGCATCTCCGGATCGAACCCGGCCAGCCGCTTGTACCGAGCGGCGATCTCCTCGCGCTCGGACAACGGCAGGATGTCCTCGACGTCGTCGAAGCCCTCCGGTGCCCGCTCGTAGGCGAGCTTGATCACGAGTTCCGGGCCCCTCTGCCGATTGGACAGCGTGACCTTGGCCGTGGCGGGTCGCCGTTCGGCCTCGTACTCCTCGCACGCGGCGACCGGGTCGTCGTGCCGGGCCAGTGCGGAGGCAAGCACGCGAGCGTCCAGAATGGCTTGGGAGGCGCCGTTGGAGCCGATGGGGTACATCGGGTGGGCGGCGTCCCCCAAGAGCGTCACGGGCCCGTGTGTCCACCGCGGAAGGGGGTCCCTGTCCACCATGGGGTACTCGTAGACCACCGACGCGCGCCGAATCAGGTCCGGTACGTCGAGCCAGTCGAACGTCCACGTGTCGAACCAGTGCAGGAAGTCGTCCGGGGAAACTCGGCGGTTCCAGTCGCCACGCGACATAGCCTGCCGATCGAGCGGACGCTCGGCCACCCAGTTGACTTCCACCTCTCCCGTGTCGTCCGGATCGGAAATCGGGTACGCGACGAACTTCTGTACGTCGGTTCCGGCCATGATCATGGATCGGCCCCCACGATAGGGCCGCGCTCTCGTCGTGCCGCGCCACAGGACGAGTCCGTTCCACAGGGGAGCGGGCTCGGAGGGGTAGAAGCCCTTGCGCACGGCCGAGTGGATGCCATCGGCGCCGATCAACAGGTCGCACGGCCCCACGGAGGAGTCCCCGACCCGTGCGATGACCTTTCCGTTCTCGGTCACGACGTCGGTCACCCGGTGACCGGTCCTGACGGTGTCGGGGCCGAGCCGCTCCCGAACGGCGTCCAGCAGCAACATCTGGAGACGGCCGCGGTGCACGGAGTACTGGGGCCATTTGTAGCCCGCCGCGATCCCTCGCGGTTCCGACCAGATGAGTTGGCCGCGGTGGTTGAAGTACGCCAGCTCCCCGGTGGGGACACCGATGTCGGACAGCCGAGGGGCCAGACCGAGCTCGGTGAGCTCACGCACGGCGTGGGGCAGAAGGTTGATTCCCACTCCCAGGGGGCGGATCTCCTTGGCTGCTTCGAGCACGACCACGTCCGTGATGCCCGCGGAATGCAGGCTCAGTGCCGTGGCCAGCCCGCCGATACCGCCACCGGCGATGACGACTCGCATGGCAACTCCTCGTGTCTCGATGTCATCGGGACATGGCTAGCTTTTCCAAGTGGGGCACCAGTTCTCGCGGGGGCGGCATGGTGAGCATGTCGTCGCGCAGTGCCCTCGCGGCCACGCCGAAAGAGGGATCGTCCAGCAGCCGTGACAGATGTCGCCGAACCGCCTCCCCGGTGGCGTCAGTGTAGTATTCGCTGAGCCCGGCACGGCAGGCTTCGAGACGACGGCCCAGGATCGGAGTGTCGTGTTGTTCGGCTATCACGAGCTGGGGCACCGCTTCCAGCGCGATGGTGTTCGTGGTGCCGAAACCGCCGTGATGGACGGCCGCGGCGCAGGTCGGGATCAGCAGCTGCAAGGGGACGAACTCCACGAGCCGGGCGTTGTCGGGAACATGGGTCAATTTCCGTTGTTCGGCGGCCGGCAACGTCGTCACGACCTCGATGTCGAGGTCGGCCAGGGAATTTAAGATCTCCTGCACGCTGATCGGATAGCCGCCGAACTTCTCCGTGCTGAACTGACCGAGCGTCAGGCAGACGCGCGTCGTGGGGACCGGTTCCCGGAGCCAGTCGGGAGCCACCGACGTGCCGTTGTACGGAACGTATCGCATGGGAATGTGCCGCACGTCGGTGTCGAGCCGTAGCGGTGGGGCGTACTGATCGATCGTGAACTGCCCGACCACCAAAGACTCGGAGAAAACCACCCCGTGCTTGTCCGCGCACGCCGCGAGCCAGTCCCCGAACGGATCGTGCCGGTTTCCCTCCGGTTGCTCCGCGAGGAGTTTCAGGAAGTTCTGCCGGGTCCGGGCGAAGAAGTCGAGTGACCACAGTACCCGTCCATGGGCCGCGCCCACAGCTTCCGCGGCGATGGGCCCGCAATGGGTGGTGGGTTCCCAGATCACGAGATCGGGACGCCATTGCCGGGCGAAGTCCACCAGATCGTCGAGCATGGGCTCATTGATTATCCTGTACCAGGTCTTCAGGACGTCGGAATAACCGGATCGCAAGTATTCGAAATCTACGGATTCCAGCGGTTCGTCCGCTTTGTGGAATGGTGGCAGCTCGACACCGCGGATTCTGTTGAAAGCCTCCGGGTTGGCCTTGGCGAAACGCGGGGTGAGAAAACGACTCGAAACCTTCCACAGGTTGTGGTCCCGGCCCACCGGAACCGCCGTCAGGCCCGTTCCGGTGATCACCTCGGTGAGCGCGGGCTGGCTGGCCACTCGCACCTCGTGACCGGCGGACGCCATCGCCCAAGCCAGCGGAACCATGGCGTGGAAGTGGGTCTTCTCCGAGTACGTGGCAAACAAGACACGCATGTCTACTCCGTCGCTGATGTCTCGCCGGCGGGACGGGCCGGAAGCTCCGACTGGCTCGCCGCGCCCGTGATCGGGCCGCCTTATTCGGGGTGGTGGCGGCACCTCACCTCAAGGAGATGTGCGTTTCTTTCGAAGAGGCCTTCGGCGTCTTCCCGGTTTCCGGATTCCATCATTCTTCGTGAATGGATTTCCGTGGCGCATGTGGTGGTCGTGAACACGAATCCGGTGGCGGCCATTATTGACCGAGAGCCACGGGTGTGTCATGTTCTCGATGATATTTTTTCGGGTGAGTCACGGGGTGTCTCAATGAATGGTGTGATGATACGACTGGACACGGAGGACGTGAAACAGTTCGCCGAGGCGACCGGGGACCGCAATCCCCAGTACCTCGATCACACCTACGCGCAACGGACGTCGTCGGGCGGGTGTGTGTTGCCCGGCGCGCTGGTCGTTCTCGCCGCGCTGTCCGTGATCCCGGAACGGCGCCTGCGTGCCGCCTCCGGGTTGGTCGCGCGGTTCACGCGACCGTTGTTCCCCGGAAGGATCTACAGTGCCGCCCTGGTCGAGGAGGAGGGCGACCGGGCCGGGGTCGTGGTTCGCGAGGGTGAACTGCCGATGCTGAATTTCGAGTTGTCCGCGGGACCGTCGATCGCGGAAGCCGTGGTGCCGGTCAAACGCCCGACCTCCGTGGAGGCCGAGCCGTCGGCCGACTACGCCCCCGGTGAGATGTTCAACGGGGGGTACGGTGTGCTGTCCCCGGAGGCGCTTCGGGCCTTGGCCGACCGTCTCGGGGCGAAGGCGGCGCCGGACTCGTTGGTGGGAGCGCTCGGGTGGGCAAGCTGGTTTTTGGGGATGCGCGTGCCTGGGCGCGACACCATCGTCGCCGGTATGCGGATCGGCCACGTCGAGTGTGCGGCCGAGAACGAGACGCGGTACACCGCCACCGTGAGGCAGGCCGACGCGCGAACGGGCGCGGTGGTGATCGACGTCGAGTGCCGGGGTGACGGCCGGGGCGTCGACATGGAGCTGCGGGCTTTCCGTCGTCATCGGGTGCCGACGCCGAACTGGGCTTCCGCGACCAGCGTGCTGCCTTGCAGCGAGCGATTGGCCGGGCACAACGTCCTCGTCGTGGGGGGAAGCCGGGGCATTGGGGCTTCCCTCGTCTCGGTGCTCGTGGCCCAAGGAGCCACGGTGTGGGCCACCCAGCGTGCCTCCGGGCCGGTCGAGGCGCTGAGGGCCGAGTTCGGGGAGGACCGAGTACGTCCGCTCGTGCTGGACGCGAGCGACCGGGACCTCGTGGCCGCCGGGGTCGACGTTCTCGTGCGAGCGGGAGTCCGGTTGGACGGACTGGTGCTGAGCGCCGGGCCCGCGGTGCTGGAGTCGAGCCTGCACCCGGACACGGTGACCAGCTTCCTCCAGTATGTCGACGTCAGCCTGGCCGTCGCCCTGAACCCGCTCACCGCGGTGCTGCCGCTGCTCAGGTCCGGCGCGTGGATCGTCTTTCTGTCCTCCGGCGCGGTCGACGACGTTCCCGCGCGCTATCCGCACTACTTCGTCGGGAAGTCGGCCCTGGAGGCGCTGGGCAGGTACTGTGCCATCCGGCACGAGGCCAGGGTGTTGCTGGCCAGGGCCCCGAAGATGTGGACGGATCTGTCGAACGGTCCGATGGGCGGCCGGGGGCTCGTACCGCCCGCGCGGGTCGCTTCGACGATCACCGCCTGGGTCCTCGGCGATCTTCCCGCCGACGACACCGGTGTGACCGTGCTGTCCCCCCGAGAGCTCAGCGACTGGACACCGGTCGGCTGACGTCCCGGTCCCCGAGGCGCCTCGCGCTCGTTCGACGACGGTCAGATCTTCTGCACGGATGCGGCGTCGCGAATCCGGTCGATGAGTTCCGCCTGGGCCAGCGTGCCCGTGTGGTGCGGCTCCAGGTCCACGCCCTCCAACACGGCGTCGACGAAGAACGCGAGCACATTGGCGAACTGATGGTCCGGGGGAAGAACCCGCTCCTCACGGTAGTCCTGCCGCTCGATGCGGACCACGGGCTGGTACGACTCCGGCGGAGTGAACGCCCGGTCGAGGAACAGCCGCCCGGTGCTGCCCCGAAGCTCGTAATGGGTGCGGTAGGAGTGCTCCATCCCGAAGCTCAACTGAGCCGGGATACCGGTCGTGGTGGCCAACAGGATGCTGCCGGACATCACCACGTTGGTCACGGTGTCGTACCGGAATACCGCTCCGACGACGTCGAGGCCGTGGCCGAGGAAGTGCAGGGCCGCCCGCACCGGGTAACCACCGAAGTCCAGGAACGCGCCGCCTCCGACGTCCTGCTGGTAGCGGATGTCGCCCTCGGGCTTGGGTGGGATGGTGAAGTCGCTGGCGAAACCGCGAATTTCGCCGATGGCGCCCGCGTCGAGTAGCGCGCGCACGGCGGCGTGCTGGGAGTGGTGCAGGAACATGTAGTTCTCCAACAGCACCAGTCCGCGTTCCTTGGCCAGTTCGAGCAACCTGGCGGTGTCGGCGAGGCTCGCCGTCATCGGTTTCTCGACGAGGACGTGCTTGCCCGCCAGAAGAGTCGTCTCGACCCATTCGGCGTGCATGAGCGCCGGCAACGGGATGTAGACCGCGTCGACGTCCGGGCTGTCCAGCAACCGTTCGTATCCGGTGATCGGTCGTCCCCCGAACCGTGCGGTGAACTTCGCGGCCTTCGCGGCACGTCGGCTCGCGATGGCGACGACGTCGATGGAGGGATTGGCGACCATCGCGGGGAGAGTGCGCCGCCAGGCGATGTCCGCGCATCCCAACACGCCCATACGCAGTCGTGGGGCGTTCGCTGAATTCATCTCGACAGAACTCCGCTCGGTTGTGAGGACGAGGCGCCGGTGACGCGACGATCGTGGTCAGAGGTCGTTCAAGCGCTCGTAGTGCGCCAGTGTGGATCGATAGTGGGGAAGCAGACCGGCCGCCGCGGCGGCGGACAAGGTGGGAGCCGCAGCGTCCTTGGCGGACATCACGGGCTCGCCGGAGAGCTTCCACGGAATGCCGAGCTCCGGGTCGAGTGGGTTGATCTCCAGCATCGTGCCGTGCTGGTACGCCTCGGAGCAGACGAAGGTCACACAGGTGTCGTCGGTCAGGGCCTGGAACGCGTGACCGATCCCGTCGGACAGATACAGGGCCGTGCCCTGCCCGGCTTGCTGGTGGAAGACCTCGTAGCGACCGAAGGTGGGCGACCCGGTACGCAGGTCCACGGCCACGTCGAGAATTTCCCCTCGCACGCAGGTCACGAGTTTGGCCTGCCCCGGCGGAAGCAACGTGCCGTGGATGCCACGGATGGTGTCGCGGCAGCTTATCGAGTAGTGGAACTGTCCCATTCGGAACGGGTACCCGATCGCCTCGGAGAGGTCGTCGCTGCGGAACGCCTCGTAGAAGAACCCTCGTCGGTCGAAGTGACGTTGTGCCCGGAGGTGGAACGCGTTGGGCAGTGATGTCTCGGTGATCGTCAAGCTACTCATGTCGGCCTGGCTCTCCGAAGCGGGAGGGAACGGGTCAGTACAGGGAGTGCAGACACGCCAGCAGACTGCGGGCCTCGATGTTGAGGTAGTGGCCGTGCCTGAGAAGGTCCATCAGCTGACGTACGGTCATCCAGCGGAAGTTCGGTGGTGGTTCGGCGGGCACGTCCTCGCCGACCTCGATGATCTGGTAACGGGTCAACGCTTCGTAGAAACGTCCGCCCTCCTCGGAGAGAACCTGGTCGTAGTGCACTCGAACGTCCGGGGAACTCAAGGAGTGGCGAAGAAAGTCCTCGTGCACGGAGGAGAGTTCCTCGCCGGGGAGCAGGTGCACCGTCGGTGCCATCTCCACGAGGTCCATCAGGCCGTACTCGGGACGCGCCTGGACCAGTACGTGCAGCACTCCGTCGAATTGCCTCACCAGGAAGACCGCTCGTCCTTCCCCGCGAGGGAACAGCAACGGCTGCGTCCACCGTTTCACCTCGCGGGTTCCGGCTTCGACCGCGACCGCGATGATGCGGAAATGACGTTGGTGCTCGTCGCTGATCTCCTCCTCGCCGCGAATCCAGCCGGTCACCTTCGACAGCGGAGTCAGGCGTGCGGTCCAGTCGCAGCGAGTCTTGGCATCGGTGAACCAACTGAGGATCTCGCCGGTCGTGTGGCGAGCTCCGCCGGCGCCGCCCCCGCTGCGGCAGGAACGGATGAGCGCGGCGGTGAACTCGTCCCCGGAGTCGGTCCCACTCGGCTCGAACGGAAAACAGGACAGCACCGTACGGGCGTCCATGTTGATGAGATTGTCGATCCTGCTCAACTCGCGAAGTTGGGCGAGACTGAGCCAGCAGTAGTCCTCGTGCAGCGGGATGTCCTCGGTGACCTGCACGACCATGTTCCGGTTCCGCTTGCGCCAGAACCAGGCGCCCTGCTCCGACTGCAGCACGTCGACCAACACCTTCCCCCGGCGATGGCCAAGGAAGTACTCCAGGTACCTCGTCGCCGCACCTCGGTGGACGCGCGTGTAGTTGCTCCGCGTGGCCTGCACGGTGGGAGAGAGCTGGAGTGTGTTGACGTTGCCCGGCTCCATCTTCGCCTGCATGAGACAGTGCAGGACGCCGTCGAACTCCTTGACGATGATCCCGAGGACGCCGATCTCCGGTTGGTTGATGACGGGCTGCGACCAGATGTCGAGACCATCGGTGCGGACCTGGAGCCCCTCGACGGTGAAGAACTTGCCGCTGGAGTGCACGAGGTTTCCCGTGTCGTCGTCGAAGGCCCAGGCATCCAGCTCCGGGAAGGAAATGCGCTCGACGGAGAAGTGGCTGGCTCGGTGACGTTGGGCCCACCACGCGTGGAACTGGTCGAGTGAGGAGCCGGGGAGGAGTCCCGGCGTCGCCGAGCGGCCGTCGTCCCGCGGTGGTGAGGTGATGAGTCGCTCCCTCACGATGTTCCCTCCTGTCCTCGCGGCGCCGCGACGGGCCGGTGGCACGTGATGGCTGGGGTCAGAGCGTGGCCAGTACCCGATGGAGTGTGTCGATCACGCGTTCCTGCTCGCTGTCGCCGAGCGAGGGATACATGGGAAGCGAGAAGATCTGGTCGGCCGTGTTCTCCGTGACCGGAAGCGAGCCTTTGCCGTAGCCGAGGTGGGCGAATCCGGACTGAGTGTGTACCGGCCACGGATAGCTGATGTTCAGTGAGATGTCGTGCTTCTTCAGCTCCGCGATGATGCGGTCCCGTGCCGGGTGCCGCACGACGTACACGTAGTAGACGTGCTCGTTGCCGGGCGCCACGGTCGGAGTGATCAGTTCGGTTCCGGCGAACGCCTCCGCGTAGCGGGCGGCGATGGTACGGCGGCGGGCGATGTAGTCGCCGAGCCTCGTGAGCTTGCGCCGGAGGATCTCCGCCTGTACCTCGTCGAGCCTGCTGTTGTAGCCGGGGGTCTCGACCACGTAGTAGACGCTTTCCATTCCGTAGTAACGGAGGCGACGGAGCCGGGCGTCGGTCTCCGCGTCGTTGCTCAGTACGGCGCCACCGTCGCCGTACGCGCCGAGGACCTTGGTGGGGTAGAAGGAGTACGCGGCGCAGTCCCCCATCGATCCCGCAATCCGGCCGTGATAGGTGGCTCCGTGAGCCTGGGCGCAGTCCTCCAGTATGGGAAGTCCGTGCTTGCTCGCGATGGCGCGAAGAGCGTCCATGTCCACGCACTGCCCGTAGAGGTGGACGGGCAGCAGGCATTTCGTCCGTTCCGTGATGACGGACTCCACCTGGTCGACGTTCATGAGGTACGTGTCCGGATGCACGTCGACGAAGACGGGGGTCGCGCCCACCGCGTCGATGGCGAGCACGGTGGGGGCCGCGGTGTTCGACACGGTGATGACTTCGTCGCCCGCGCCGATGCCGAGTGCTCGTAGTGCCAGCACGATGGCGTTGGTGCCGTTGTCCACCCCTACGCAGTGGGGAACACCGTGATACGCGGCGAACTCGCGTTCGAACGCCTTCACACTCTCTCCGAGAATGAGCCGCCCGGAACGGAAAACTGTCTCGACGGCATCCATGATGTCGTCCCGCTCTTTTTCGAACTCGGGAAGGTAACCCCAGACCGACAAGGTCATTTCGGTGTCTCACTCCCTGTGGGGAATATCGAGGGCCGGTCAGACGAGCTGTTTGAGGAGATCCACTCCGAGCACGTTCCAGTCTTCGCGGTGGATGGCCAGAACCGTGACGTCCCAGGTGCAGCCGTGAAAGAAGACGTGATCCCGCAGGACGGCCTCCTCCCGCACCATCGCCGTGTGTTCCTCACCGAAGGCGAGGGACTCCACGCCCGACCTGGTGACGTGAAAGTACACCTTTCTGATACGCCACATCGAGAACGCGAAGTTCGTGGTCAAGGCCGTGGCATCGCGGACGATCCCGGAGGGCTGGTCCGTGCGGACGTTGACCTCGACCCGCACGTGACCGGCGGGGTTCGGCTCCGAGATGGTGGCGAGTCCCACGAGTTCGTCCGTCTCCTTGAGGCGAACCAGAAAGTACGCCGCCATCCCACGACCGAACCCGGAGACGAATTGGTCGATCGTGGGAAGCCCGCCGTGTCCCATCCGGAACAGCAGCTCGTAGGCCGCCGGCGCGTCGGAGGCCGAGGCGGGGCAGAGGGAGATCCGTCGTGATTCGGTATGCGGGTACAGCATGGGGAGAAAGACCCTCGCTTCACGGTTGGGGACCGGGCGGTCGAAAGGCGGCTCCACAATGGCCGCCGAGGCGGGAAACAGCCCGTTCGGAAAGTAGTTTTCGCTTACTGTCGGAGTCAAGGAACCGGGGTGGAAACGACGTCGGGAACGTCCCGCCAGCGGGACGACGGACGACGAGGCCGAGGTCGTCGCCGTCTCGCCGGCGGGGACCGGAAACCGAGGTCTTTCGGGGATTCCGCGGAAACCTTGCCCGGCGGCGGATACGTGGTTACTGTCGTCCGGGTTCCGAATCCGGATAAGGATCCCGGAAATTCATTGCCGCCAATCGATTGGCTGACGGTCCCCGAGACAACGGGTTCGTAATCGGAATCGTCTTTTCCCGACGGGTCCGTCGGACGAGGAGTGTGGGTAAACCATGTCGGAGAACGACCGGGTACTGGTCGACGCACTCACGGATCTGGTGCGCCGTACCGCGTACCAGATCTGTGGTGAGCAACCGGGTGTACCCCAGCCGGAGCAGCTCAGCGATCTCGACTCCTTCTCGGTCGTCCAGGTGTTGCTCGAACTCGAGAAGTCGACCGAGCTGATGTTGCTGGAGGAGCTGGGCTCCTTCCGTGGCAGTACGTTCGAGGAACTGGCCGAGAACATCGTCGAGATCGCGCGTGACCGGAACGCGACCCCCGAGCTCGCCGGACGGGTACGTGACCTCGCGTCCTCGGACCAGGCGCCCTCGGCCTGACGACACCGGTGCGGTCGACGCGATGAGGAGTGCGATCACCCGTGACGGAGTACTCGACGGTGTTCTTTCCGCCGTCGGATCGACCCCCTTGGTGCGGCTCACCCGTTTGTTCCCGAGGTCTCAAGCGCGGCTCTACGCCAAGTTGGAGGCGTTGAACCCCGGTGGCAGCGGCAAGGACCGCGCCGCCATCGGCATGGTGCTGGGCGCGATCGAATCCGGGGAACTGGTGCCCGGAGAGTCCACTGTAGTCGAGTCCAGCTCCGGAAACCTGGGGATAGGCCTCGCGCAGGTGTGTCGCCTCCACGACATCCGGTTCGTCTGCGTCGTGGACCCGAAGACCACCGCGCAGAACCTGGCCATCCTTCGTGCGTACGGTGCCGAGCTGAGCATGGTGACCGAACCCGACAACGACATGAACGACTTCCTCGCCGCACGTCTTCGCCGGGTCCGGGAGCTGCTTCGGGAGATTCCCTCCGCGGTGTGGCCGAACCAGTACGCCAACGCGCGCAACGCCCTGGCACAGCAGGAGACCATGCGCGAGATCGCGGAAGCACTCGACGGTCGGGTCGACTACCTCTTCGTGGCCACCGGCACGTGCGGAACCATCCACGGTTGCGCCGACTTCATCGCGAAACACGGGTTGTCGACCCATATCGTGGCGGTGGACGCGGAAGGCAGCGCCATCTTCGGCGACGTCACCTGTCGTCGACTGGTGCCGGGGCACGGCGCCGCGATCAGGCCCGCTCTGTACCACGAGGGCATGGCGCACTCGGTGATGCGGATGACGGACCAGGACTGCGTGGTCGGTTGTCGGAAATTGGTCGCGACCGAGGCCATCCTCGGCGGAGGATCGACGGGAGCCGTGGTGAGCGCCGTCGAGCAACGTCTCCCCGAACTTCCCGCCGGTGCCAACTGCGTGCTGCTTCTTCCCGATCGCGGGGAACGGTATCTGGACACCATCTATTCCGACGAGTGGGTGGACGAGAAGTTCGGTGACATCAGGCACTTGTGGAAGGAGAACACCACGTGCTGATTCTGCGCCGCACCGATGTGGAGGGTGTGCTCGACAAGGACCCCGACTCGGTGCTGGAGACGGTGCGTCGCGCCTATGTCGCGCACGCACGTGGACAGACCTCGGTCCCGCACTCGGTCTTCCTCCGGTTCCCCGGAAACACACGGGACCGCATCATCGCCTTACCGGCCTACGTCGGGGGTGAACGCCCGGTCGCCGCGGTGAAATGGATCGCCTCGTTCCCCGCGAACATCGACGCGGGTGTCGAGCGCGCGTCGGCCGTCATCGTGCTCAGTTCCGTCACGGACGGCAGGCCTCGAGCGGTGCTGGAGGGCGCGGTGATCTCTGCCCGCCGTACCGCGGCCGGCGCGGTGCTCGCCGCGGAGGAGCTGACCGTGGGGGCTCCCGAGACCGTGCGGTCGGGGATGAGTTTCGTCGGATGCGGGGTCATCAACTTCGAGGTGCTGCGATTCGCGCGGCACCGACTGCCGCGACTGCGCGAGGTGGCCGTGTTCGACCTCGACCCCGCACGGGCGGAGGCGTTCGCCGAACGGGCGCGCGGGCAGTGGCCGGAGATGACCGTGACGATCTGCGAGGACGTCGAGCGGGCCATGGCTTCGCACCGGTTGGTGTCGCTGGCCACCACCGCGGGGGAACCGCACCTGACCACCGAGGCCTGCCGACCCGGCACCGTGGTGCTCCACGTGTCGCTGCGCGATCTCACCGTGGAGTCGATCCTCGCCGCGCGCAACGTCGTCGACGACGTCGACCACGTGTGCCGGGCGGCCACGTCGCTGGATCTGGCCGCGCGGGCGACCGGGAACCGCGACTTCGTGCACGCCGAGATCGGGGCCCTGCTCGACGGGACCACCCGGCTGCCCTACGACGAGGACGCCGTGACGGTGTTCTCGCCCTTCGGCCTCGGCTGTCTCGACGCGGCGCTGGCCGCGTACACCCTCGACGAGGCGGTCGGACGTGGTCTCGGCATCGACATCCCCGACTTCGTGGACTGAGAGGAGCCAATCATGTCCTCGGACACCTATCTGGTGGTGCTGAACCACGAGGAGCAGTACTCCGTGTGGCCCGCCGATCGGGACCTGCCGGCGGGCTGGAGACCGGAAGGGACCTCGGGGACCCGTGAGGAATGCCTGGACCACATCGAACGGGTGTGGACCGACATGCGACCTCTGAGCCTGCGGCGGCGGATGGACGACGAGTCCCGCTGACGTTGTCGGAAACGAGCCGAGGTGACGATGAACGGATTCGAGGGCTGGGCGGGGGGCCTGCCCGAGCGAGTCGCACGGCAGGCCGCGGCGACGCCGGACGCCGTCGCGGTTTCCTGCGACGGGGGCGCCCTGACCTACCGGGAACTCGACGAGGCGGCGAACCGGCTGGCGCACCATCTTCTCCTGCGCGGTGTCCGGCGCGACGACGTCGTCGGCGTGTGCTTGCCCCGGCGGCCGCGTCTCGTGGTGGCGTTGTTGGGCATCCAGCGAGCCGGTGCCGCGTTCCTGCCCCTGAGCGCCGAACACCCGGTGGAGCGGATGAGCCGGATGCTCACCACCGCCGGTGCGCGGCTGCTGGTGGTCGACACCGACCCGCCCGTCGCCGTGACCGGGATCGACGTGCTGCGCCTGGCCGAGGAACAGCCTCGCATCGATGCCTCGCCCGGCAAGCACGCCCCGGTGGAGACCGACCCCGAGGCGTTGGCCTACGTCATGTTCACCTCCGGCTCCACCGGCGTGCCGAAGGGGGTGGCCGTCCCGCATCGCGGAATTGCCAATCGCGTGGACTGGGCGGTCACCCGGTACGCGTTCGGCAGCGGCGACCGCATGCTGCAGAAGACGTCGCTGGCGTTCGACGCCTCCGTGTGGGAGTTCTTCGGGCCACTCGTCTCGGGCGGCACCGTGGTGTTGCCTCCGGAAGGTGTCGAACGCGATCCGGCCGCCATGGCCGATGTCCTCGCCTCGGAGGACATCACGGTGTTGCAGGGCGTGCCGACCTTCCTCCGGACGTTGGCCGACGAGCCGATGCTGGGGAAATGCCCTTCCCTGAGGCTGATCTTCTCGGCGGGGGAGCCGTTGTCGGGCGATTTGGCCGCGCGTCTGGCGGCGCGTACCGGTGCGACGGTGGTCAACACCTATGGGCCCACGGAGTGCTCCATCGACGTCACCTTCCGGGAGTACGACGGCACGCCCTCCCGGACCGTTCCCATCGGACATCCGCTGAGCGAGACCCGCGTGACCGTCCTCGATCCGTCGGGGGCCCCGGCCGACCGGGGTGAGCTGTACGTGTCGGGAGCCGGACTCGCCAGGGGCTACGTGGGACAGCCGCGGTTGACGGCGGCGAGGTTCGTCCCGGACCCGTTCGGCCCGCCGGGAGCTCGTGCGTATCGGACCGGTGACGTGGTACGGCGCCGCCCGGAGGACGGGGCACTGGAGTTCCTCGGCCGAACCGATGACCAGGTCAAGATCCGCGGTATCCGGGTCGAACCCGCCGAGGTGGAGGCGGTGTTGGCGCAACACCCCGGAGTGGCGTCGGCCGCCGTGGTGCCGCGACCGGGACCCGGAGGTACGGCTCGGCTGGTGGGGTACGTGGTCCCGCGCTCGGAGGCCCCGAGCCACGAGGAGCTCCGGAAGCATCTGCTGCGGCAGCTCCCCGAGGCCTACGTGCCCTCGGTGTTCGTCACGATGCCCGCGTTCCCGGTGACGCTCAGCGGGAAGATCGACCGGGCCGCGTTGCCCGACCCCGCCCCGACGCGGGCCCCGGTCGGCCCCGAACCCCGGACCTCGCTGGAGCGGACGGTCGCGAGCGTGTTCGCCGAGGTGCTCGAGGTCGACGCCGTCGGACTCGACGACGACTTCTTCCTCCTGGGAGGTCATTCGCTGCTTGCGATCCGGGTGGCGACGAGACTCAGGTCCGCGCTGGGGGTCGTCGTGCCGGTACGCGTCGTGTTCGAGGAACGCACGGTAGGTGGGCTCGCCGCCCGGCTGAAGGGGGCGAGCGCCGAGGGGCCACGGGAGATCCGCGTGCTCGATCCCGAGGAACGGGCTCGCCCCCTCCCGCTGTCGTTCGCGCAGCAACGGTTGTGGCTGCTCGACCAGCTCAACCCCGGAAGCACGATGTACCAGGTGAGGTGGGCGGCGCGGCTGGTCGGTCCGGTGGACGTCGACGCGCTGACCGTGGCGGTGCGGGGATTGGTGGCCCGGCACGAGATCCTCCGAACCCGGTACGGGTGCCGGCCCGACGGGGTGCCCGTGCAGACGGTGGTGGAGTCGACGGGGGAGCTCCGACTCGTCGAGGTCGACGAGGACGTGGACGCGGTCATCGAGGACCTGACGAGCCGGCCGTTCGACCTCGCCGAGGACCTGCCTCTGCGGGCGTACCTCCTCCGGGTGGACTCACGTGATCACATGCTGCTTCTGGTGATGCCGCACATCGTCACCGACGAGTGGTCGGAGGCGATCATGGTGCGGGAATTGTCCGAACTGTACTCGGCGCACGTCGAAGGGCGGCTGCCGAACCTCGACCGCCCGGCGGCACACTACGTGGACTACGCGGTGTGGCAGCGGGAGCACCTGTCCGACGAGATCGTCGCCCACGAACTCGACTTCTGGCGGCGGCAGTTGTCCGGGCTCGAACCGTTGGAGCTTCCGACGGACCGGCCTCGGCAAGCCGTTCGGGACCGCCGGGGTGCCGTGGTCCGGCACCTCGTGCCCGCCGAGACGGCGCGGCCCTTGCTCACGTTGGGGCGGCAGCACGGCGCCACGCCGTTCATGACCTTCCTCGGCGTGTTCTACGCGCTGCTTGCCCGGTACACCGGCATCAAGGATCTCGCGGTCGGCACTGTGATGTCCGGGCGAGGACACCCGGCATTGGAATCGACCCTCGGATTCTTCGCCAACACCGTCGTGCTGCGGGTCGACGTGAGCGACGACCCGGACACCCACGCGTTGCTGGCCAGGGTCAGGGACCGCTCCCTCGACGGCTTCGGACACGGCGAACTGCCCTTCGACCGTGTCGTGGAAGAGCTTGCCCCGGAGCGGGACCCGGACCGGTCCCCACTGGTCGACGTGACGTTCGGGGTGCGGGAGCAGCCCGCCGAGCGGTTGCGGTTGCCCAGTGTGGACGTGCGCCGGGTCGAGGTGGACCAGACGACGGCGAAGTTCGATCTGACCATGATCCTGGTGGCCGACGGCGACGGTGGATACCGGATGGAGATCGAGTACGCCACCGAGCTGTTCACCGAGGAGACCGTCCGGCGGCTGGCTTCCCACTTCACCACGCTCACCGAGGCGATGGTCGCCAGGCCCGACCTGCCGATCAGTCGGTTGTCGCTCATGGACTCGCAACAGCGGTGGCGGCAGCTTCGGGAATGGAATCCCCCTCGGTGTCCCGTCGTCGAGGAGAGCGCCTACGAGGCGTTCGCCGAGCAGGCCGCGCGCACCCCGGACGCGACCGCCGTGGTGTTCGGGGACGTCACGTTCACCTACGCTGCCCTCGCCGCGCAGGCGGAAGCGCTCGCGCTGCGGCTGGCAGAGCTGGGGGTCGGGCCCGAGGCACCGGTGGCGGTGGTGCTCGAACGGTCCCCGAGGGTGGTGGCGGTGCTTCTGGGGGTGCTGCGGGCGGGCGGTGTGTATGTCCCGCTCGACCCGGAGCTGCCCGAGTCGCGCCTGACCGAACTGAGGGACGACCTCGGCGCGAAGGTGGTGATCACGGACCGGCGTTGCGCTGTGCCCGCTTCCGTGCTGGGCGCGCCCCTGCTGTTCCTCGACGAGCCGCTGGACCCGAGACCCGCGCGACTTCCCGACGGTGACCCGGACCGGCTGGCCTACATGGTCTACACGTCCGGTTCGACCGGACGGCCGAAAGCTGTCATGATCACGAACAAGGCCTTCACCCACCATGCCAGGGTGATAGCCGCGGCGCTCGGGTACCGCTCCGACGAACGGGTCCTGTTGAATGCGCCGCTGCACTTCGACCCCGCGTTGGAGCAGGTGCTCGCACCGCTGCTGCTGGGTGCGACCGTGGTGGTCGGCGAACCGGGGCTGGTCGCCCCCGACGAACTTCCCGACCGCATCGCCGAGGCGGCCGTGACCCAGGTGGCCATCGCCCCCGCGTACTTCCGCGAGGTGGTGAGGAGTCTGCGTCCGGGGGACCCACGCATGGCCACGGTACGGACCATGGTGGTCGCCGGGGACGTGGTCACCCATGACGACGCGCGGCGGTGGGCGGACCTCGGTCTTGCCGCCGGGCTAACCGTCCTTTACGGACAGACCGAGACCACGATCGCCGCGACGACGTATTCGGCGGGAGAGCGGGACCTGCTCACGGAGGCGTCGGAGACGGCGCTCCCCATCGGCCGGCCGGTGCCGGGAACCCGAATCCACGTCCTCGACGAGCACCTGGAACCGGTACCGGTCGGAGTGCCGGGGGAGATCTACCTGGGTGGCATCCGGCTCGCCCGTGGGTTCTGGCGGCAACCTCGGCAGACGGCCGATCGGTTCGTCCCGGATCCGCACGGCGACGAGCCCGGTGAACGGCTCTACCGAACCGGCGATCGGGGCCGATACCGGGCGGACGGGACACTGGAGTTCCTCGGCCGCGTCGACTCCCAGGTCAAGATCCGGGGTTTCCGGGTGGAACTCGGCGAGATCGAGGCGGTGCTGACGCGCCATCCCGCCGTACGGATGGCGGCCGCGGCGGTGCACACGATGCCGGACGGCGGACGTCGATTGGTCGGCTACGTGGTCCCGGAACCCGACACCCCGGCCCCTGCCGCTTCGGAGCTGCGTTCCTACTCACGGGCCCGGCTCCCCGAGTACATGGTGCCGACTTTCTTCGTCACACTGCCGGAACTGCCGCGCTTCGCGAGCCAGAAAGTGAACCGCAAGGCGCTCCCGAAGCCGGAGGTCTCCTCGGAGGAGGACTTCGTCGCCCCCCGAGACGAGGTCGAGGAGGCCATCGCCGAGGCATGGTCCGAGGTCCTGGGGGTCACCCGGATCGGTGTCGAGCAGGAGTTCTTCGACCTGGGAGGCCATTCGCTGCTCGCCACCCGGTTGGCCGCGCGGTTACGGGACATGTTCGGCATCGAGGTCCCACTCCGTCTGCTCTTCGAGGCCACCACCGTCAGCGCGCAGGCGGCCGCGCTCGAACGGCTCGCCGAAGCCGAGGACGATCACGCAGCCACAGCGACCTAGGGAAGACGACGATGAGCTCTGAATTGCCGAAGCGTGAGACCGGCCGTGGCGCGAAGCTCCTGCGGGACCGGCTGCGGCAGCGGTCCGGGGAGTCGACGTCGAGCGACCCGATCGTTCCGGTGGCGGCGCGTACCGGGACGGTGCCGTTGTCGTTCGGGCAACGCCGGTTGTGGGTGCTCGACCAGCTGCGTCCGGGGAGCACCGAGTACCTGATGCCCATGGCGTTCCGGCTTCGTGGCGACATCTCCGGACTGGACCTGCGGGGCGCGTTGACCGAGCTGATCCGTCGCCGCGAGATCCTCCGTACTCGGTACACCGTCGACGACGCCGGGAACCCCGTGCAGACGATCGACCCTCCCTACGAGGTCGAGCTCACCCACACCGACCTGACCGGCGCGAGCGACGACGAGCTGGACGCCCTGCTGCACACGGATCTCAGCCGTCCCATCGATCTCGCCACGGGACCGGTCCTGCGAGCCCGCCTCATTCGGCTGGGGGAGCGGGAACACGTCCTGTCGCTGGTGCTCCATCACATCGCCGCCGACGGATGGTCGGGAAGCCTGCTGGCCGGGGAACTCGCCGCGTTGTGCGCGGGCGAGGACCTGCCCGAACCGACACTGCAATACGCCGATTTCGCGATCTGGCAGCGGGCCCACGCGTCCGGCGAGTGGTGGGAACGGGGAATGGACTACTGGGTGCGGCAGCTCCGGGACCTGCCCGAGCTGGAGCTGCCCACCGATCGGCCTCGGCCCGCCGTGTGGGACCCCGCCGGTGCCACGGTGACGTTCCACATCCCCACCGACCTCGCCGCCGCGTCCGCTCGGCTGGCGGGTGAACACCGAGCGACGGTCTTTATGACATACCTGGCGGCGTTCTGGGCTTTGCTGCACCGCTACACCGGGCAGACCGACTTCGCGGTCGGCAGCCCGGTGGCGGGAAGGACGCGGGCCGAGACCCATGACGTGATCGGGTTCTTCCTCAACACCCTGGTACTGCGCGCGGATGTGACCGGCGACCTCTCGTTCCGGGACCTTCTCCAGCGGGCGAGAACGACAGCGCTCGACGCGTACGAACACCAGGACGTGCCGTTCGAACGCGTGGTGGACGCCATGGGGGTCGCCCGTGACCTGTCCACGCACCCGTTGGTCGGGGTGAACTTCATCCTCCAGAACAACGAGCCGTTCCGCTTCGAGGCGGGAGCCGTCACCGGGGAACTCGTTCCGGTCGAACAGCGGCAGGCTCAGTTCGACCTCACCTGGACCCTCGAGGAACAACCGGACGGATCGGTGCTCGGCCACGTCACCTATGCCCACGCGCTGTTCGACCGCGACACCGCCGAGCGGATGGGAACCCACTACGTTCACCTGCTCCGGGCCGCGGTCTCGCGGCCCGACACCCGGATCGGCGACCTTCCCCTGCTCGACGAGGCCGAGACACGCCATTTGCTTCGCCCCGCGTTGATGGTGGCGGAGAGCTCGCCCTGCCTGCACGACCGCTTCGCGGAACAGGCCCGACTGCGCCCGGACGCGACGGCGCTGGTGTTCCGGGGCGAGCGGCTTTCATACTCCGAATTGGACACACGCGCGAATCGGTTGGCCCACCGGCTCCGATCGCTCGGGGTCGGGCGTGAGGATCTGGTGGGAATCTGCCTCCACCGCGGAACGGACATGATTATTGCCATCCTCGCGGTGCTCAAGGCGGGCGCGGCGTACCTGCCCATGGACCCGGCGCATCCCGTCGAACGGATCGGCTTCATGATCAGCGACGCCGCGGTCAAGGTCCTGCTGACCCAGCGGGACCTGCGGGAACTGGTGTCCGCGTCCGAGGCGCCGGTGATCGTGCTCGACGACCCGGAGGAGCGGGGCAGGACGGCGCTTTTCTCCGAGCGAGCCCCGACGGTCGCCTCACATCCCGACGATTTGGCCTATGTCATCTACACCTCGGGGTCGACCGGTCGCCCGAAGGGCGTGCAGGTCAGCCACGCGAACGTCGTCCGGTTGCTGACCGCGAACGAGGAGGAGTACCGGTTCGGTCCCCTGGACGTGTGGCCGCTGTTCCACTCCTACGCCTTCGACGTCTCCGTCTGGGAGATCTGGGGTGCGTTCCTGTACGGTGGCCGGCTGGTGGTCGTCCCCCATGACGTCACTCGCTCGCCGTGGGACTTCGCCCGGCTCCTGGCCGACGAAGGCGTGACGGTGCTGAACCAGACTCCCTCCGCGTTCGGCAACCTGATCGAGCTGGTGCGTCGTGACGACCCCGTGCTCGATCGGCTGTCGCTGCGGCTGGTCATCTTCGCGGGGGAGAAGCTCGACGTGGGCCAGTTGAAGCCGTGGTGGGACCGTTTCGGGGACCGAAAGCCGTTGCTGGTCAACAAGTACGGCATCACCGAGATCACCGTGCACGCGACGTACCGAGCGCTCGGGATCGAGGATCTGGAAGGGGAGCGCAGCCCCATCGGCCGTCCGATCCGCGACCTGACGTTGTACGTGCTCGACGATCGACTGCGTCCCGTGCCGGTCGGCGTCCCCGGCGAGATCTACGTCGGTGGCCCCGGTGTCACCCGAGGTTATCTGAATCGTCCCGCGTTGACGGCGCAGCGGTTCGTGCCCGACCCCTACGGTCCGCCCGGTTCCCGGCTGTATCGGTCCGGGGACAAGGCCAAGGTGCTCGCGAACGGCGACATCGCGTTCCTGGGGCGTTTCGACAACCAGGTGAAAATCCGCGGTTTTCGCGTCGAGCTGGGCGAGGTCGAAGCCTGTCTTGCCGATCACCCCGATCTCAAGGCCGCCGTGGTCACCGTGCATCGGTCCGACGCGGGCACGAACGAGTTGGTGGCGTACGTGGTACCGAAGGACGGGGTCACGGTCAGCGCGCCCGAGATACGTGCCGCGTTGGCCGAGCGGCTACCCGCCTACATGGTGCCCGGCATCGTGATGACGGTGCCGAAGTTCCCGCTGACGGCCAACGGCAAGCTCGACATGGCCGCGTTGCCGCGCCCCGACCGGTCGGCACAGGACCCGAACGAGGCGTTCGTCGCGCCGCGCAACGAGACCGAACGTGCCCTCGCCGAGATCTGGGCCGAGGTGCTGGGCGTGCGGCGAGTCGGTATCCACGACAACTTCTTCGCCTTCGGTGGAGACTCCATTCACGCCGTCCGACTGGTCGGCAGGATGCGGAGCCGAGGGTTCGACTACGCCGTGCAGGACCTGTTCCGCCACCAAAGCATTGCCGAGCTCGTGGGTTCCGGCGCCGGGTCCGGAGCCGACGAGGGCGGTATCGCGCCGTTCGCGCTCATCAGCGAGGAACAGCGTGCGGAGCTGCCGGACACGGTCGTGGACGCGTATCCGATGTCTCGCGTCCAGGCCGGCATGGTCTACGAGATGTTGGCGGATTCCGACCGGAGCAACTACCACAACGTCACGAGTTACCTCATCCGCGACGACGGCGAGTTCGACCCCGAGGCGTTGCACGGCGCGGTGAGGCAGGTGGTCGCGAACCACGAGGTGTTGCGGACCTCGTTCGACCTCGCCACGTCGTTGCAATGGGTGCATGCCGCCGCCGAACCGGAATTCGGCCACGAGGACCTCCGTTCCCTGAGCGAGGCGGAGCAGCGGGCTCGGATGGACGAGTTCCGCGGGCGGGAGCGAGCCAGGTTGTTCGATCTCTCGAAAGCACCGTTGATCAGGGTGCACGCTCACCGGGTCGCCGACGATCGCTTCTTCCTGACGTTGACCGAGCACCACGCCGTGCTCGACGGCTGGAGCCACAATTCCGTCATCTCCGAACTCGTGGCCGGTTACCGGGCGCTCCGTGACGGCGGCGAGCCGCCCGCGGCACCGGCCACCGCCGTTCGCTTCGCCGACTTCATCGACCAGGAGTTGAAGAGCCTCGCCGGCACCGCGGACCGGCAATTCTGGGCCGAGCAACTGAAGGACTCCACCAAGCTCGTGATCCCGCCGTCCTGGGCCGATCCCGACGGCCCCGGTGACTACCACCTGAGAGTGCCGTACGGGCATCTACGGGATCGACTCCAGGACCTGGCCCTGGCGGCCGGTGCTTCGTTGAAGAGTGTGCTGCTCGCGGCGCATCTGGCCGTGTGCCGCACGTTCGCGGAGGGCGACGGGTTCCACTCCGGTCTCCTGTGCAACGGACGTACTGAGGCGGAGGGTGGCGATCAGGTTCGGGGCATGTTCCTCAACCCGGTGCCCTTCGTGGCGCCGTCCGGCGCCCGGACCTGGCGGGAGCTGGTGCAGGCGGTGTTCGCCCAGGAGGTCGCCCTGTGGCCCCATCGTCGGTATCCCATGCCGCAACTTCAGGTGGAGTTCGGCAAGGGCGATCGGCTGATCGAGGTCGCCTTCAACTACCTCGACTTCCACGTGCTCGACCGGACCGCGGTCGACACCTCGGCCAGCATCGACATCGCTCTCAACGAATTCCCCCTGTGCGTGTTGACCGAGGACGGGGACCTGGTCCTCATCGCCAAGTCGGAGTGGATCGGCGAGAAGTACACGGCCCTGCTCGCACGGATGTTCGAGCGGGTACTGGAACTGATGGCCACGAACCCCGACGGCAGCACCGCGGTGTCGCTCCTGCCGGAGGACGAACGGTCCCGGCTGCTGACGGAGGGCAATGACAACTGGGAGGACCCCCCGGACCTCACGGTGCCCGAGCACATCGTCCGGCACGCCGCGCACAGTCCCGACGCGGTCGCCGTCGAGTCCGGCGCCGAGCGGTTGACCTATCGGCAACTGTGGCGACGTGCGAACGCGTTCGGTGAGCGGCTTCATGCGGCCGGGGTGCGCCGGGGGCAGCTCGTGGGGCTCTGCCTGCCACAGCGGACCGACCTGGTCGCGGCGGCGCTCGGTGTGGTGAACCTCGGGGCGGCGTACGTTCCGGTCGATCCGGACCACCCCGACGAACGCGTCACGTCGATCCTGCGCGACGCCGGAGTGCGGGTGGTGGTGGCCGACCGCGACTTCCCCGACCCGCTGGTGACGATACGGCCGTCCTCGGTGCCCGAGAGCGGGGGAGAAGCCGGTGAGACGGAGCTTCCCCCGGCATGCTCCCCGCACCCGGAGGACCTCGTCTACGTGGTGCACACCTCGGGCTCCAGCGGCCGTCCCAAGGGCGTCATGGTGAGGCATCTGGCGCTGGCGGAGCGGGTGCGGTCGATGACGCGGGACATGGATCTGGGGCCGGACGATGTGGTGGTGTCCGTGGTGCCCACGGTGACCGACGTCTGGCAGATGGACATGTTCGTGGCCCTGGCCGCGGGAAGCAGGCTCGTCCTCGCCGGTATCGACTACGCCAGGGACCCGGTGTCGCTGGCCGCGCTGCTGCGGTCGAGCGGGGCCACGCTCATGCAGGCCTCGCCCACCACGTGGCGCATGCTCGACGAATCGGGATGGGTCGCGCCACCGGGCTTCCACCGCGTGTCCGGCGGAGAGGCGTTGGGGGCGGAGCTCGTCGACCGTTTCGGGAACACCGAGACCGGGGTCTGGGACATGTACGGGCCCGCCGAGGTGACCATGTTCTGCTTCGGCTCGCGGTACACCGCGAGTTCCGGAGCGCAGTGGGTGCCGGCCACCAACACGGTGGCCTACGTGCTCGACGACGACCTCGAACCGGTACCCGTCGGGGTGCCCGGCCAGATCTTCGTCGGAGGTACCGGCTTGGCACGAGGCTACCTGGGCCGCCCGGCGGCCACCGCCGCCGCGTTCCTGCCCGACCACCTGACCGGCGTGCCCGGCGGGCGGATGTACGCCACGGGTGACATCGGACGTCGACTCCCCGACGGTCGAATCGAGGTCCTCGGACGCCGCGACCATCAGGTGAAGATCCGTGGTTTCCGGGTCGAGCTCGGTGAGGTCGAGGCCGCCCTCGTGGCCCACCCCGGGGTGCGTGCCGCGGTGGTCCACCCCGTGACCGATTCGGAAGGTGTCAAACGACTCGCCGCGTACCTGATTCCCAACGGGGACCCGGTCCCGCCCGCCGAGCTCGCCGCCTTCCTCACCCGGACCCTGCCCGGATACATGGTGCCGACCTATTTCCTGTCGTTGGACGCGTTCCCCCGGCTCGCCAACGGCAAGGTGAATCGCGACGCACTCCCGGTTCCCGACGGCGGTCGTCCGGACGCGGTCAGTCCGTACCGGCCTCCCGAGGGGGAACTGGAGGAGCGCATCGCCGAGGTCTGGGCCGAGGTACTGGGGCTCGAACGAGTGGGCCGGGACGACGACTTCTACGCGCTGGGCGGACATTCCCTGCTCACCATGCGGATCATCGCTCGCCTGTCCCGGCAATACGGGATCACGTTGGGCTTCCGGGACTTCCTGCGACACCGGACCGTTCGCGGTCTGGCCGAAGCCGTCGCCGTTCCGGACCCGCGGTCGTCGTTGCTCTGGCTCGGGAACACCGGCACTGCCACACCCTTGTTCTGCGTGCATCCCGGTGGCGGGAGCGCCCACTGGTACCGGGAGCTGGCCGAGGTGTACACCGCCCGACGTCCGTTGGCCGCGTTCGAATGGTCCGGGACCAACGGGGAGGAGGCGGCCCCGAGCAGCCTCGCCGACGTGGCGGCGAGGTACGTGGCGGAGCTGAAGGAAGTCCGACCGGCGGGACCGTGCCCCATTCTGGGCTGGTGCGGTTCCAGCGGCATCGCGTGGGAGATGGCACGTCGGCTGCATGCCGAGGGGCGGGAACCCCAGCTGATCCTCATCGATCCGATCGAGTACCCCTCCACCCGCGTGAACCCGTTGGCGGAGAACGTGGCGTTGCTCCGCCGCGCCGAGTCGTTGCTCGACGTCGTGCGCGAGGAGGAGCCGGAGGGCGCCCGGCGGGACTCCGTGAGGGCCGAACTGATCCAACTGCTGTCCGTGATCACCGACGACGGCACCACGGTGTTCGACCCCGACGAGCTGGATCTCGACCTGGTCCACGGCTGGGCCGATCGCCTGCGGTCGTGGCGGGAGATGGCCGAACTCCGATTGCGATACCGTTTCCCCGAGTACGCGGGCTCGGTACACATCCTCGTGTGCGAGGAGCTGCTTCGGGGCGGGTACGAGGACATCGTCGGCCAGTCGTTCGACTCTTACCTGGATCACTGGCGCGGACTCGCCGGGGGAGGAGTCCGAGTGCGAAGCATTCCGGGGAATCACCGCACGGCGTTGCTGCCGCCCCACGTTTCCACATTGGCCGACACCGTGGCCGCCATTATCGACGGCTCCGACACCGTGGAGGGTTGAACGACATGGCACGCGACATCATCTCACTCCGCGACTTGTCCGACGAGGACATCGAATGGATCGTCCGACGCGGTGCGGAGATCGCCACGAATCGCCGGACGTGGGGAGAACCCCTGCGGGACAAGGTGATCGGGATCTACTTCAGCAAGACCTCGACCCGCACCCGTACCGCTTTCACCACGGGAGCGTTACGGCTCGGCGCGCGAGTGATCACCTACGGGCCGGGGGACCTCCAACTCAACACGGGCGAGTCACTGGAGGACACCGCACGGGTGCTCGGTGACATGCTCGACGGACTGGTGGTCCGTACCGCGGGGCCGGTGGCCGAGATGCGCACCCTGGCCGAACACTGCGGCTCGGTGGTCAACGCGATGAGCGAGGACGAACATCCCACCCAGGCACTCGCCGACCTGACCACGCTACGTCAGCGCTTCGGCGAGATCGCCGGACTGCGAGTGCTGTACGTCGGCGAGGGGAACAACACCGCGGCCGCGCTCGCGCTCGCTCTGCCCCGTTTCGAGGGCGTGTCCTTGGAGCTGCGCACGCCGAAGGGTTACGGACTGGCTCCGGAAGTGCTGGCCGAAGCCCGCACGTTGGCGGACACGTACGGGAGCACGGTGGAAGAACGGCACCACATGGACTCGCTACCGCGAGCGATGGATGTGGTCTATACCACGAGGTGGCAGACCACCGGAACGAGCAAGTCGGACCCGAACTGGCGGCAAGCCTTCGAACCGTTCCGGGTCGATGCCGACGTGGTGGGGAATTACCCGAAGGCCGTCGTCATGCACGACCTTCCCGCCCACCGCGGGGAGGAGATCACCGCCGAGGTGTTGGACGGGCCGTCGAGTATCGCGTTCGAACAAGCTCGGAACAAGCTCTACAGCGCCATGGCCGCCCTCGAATGGTGTCACGGTCGATGAGCGTCAGTGGCGCGACCCGAGCTGCCCCGCCGGGTCGCGCCACTGACGCGTTCAGGAGTCCTTCTTGCCGCGTCGTTTCACGGCTTCGAGAGCCCCGACGATGACCAGGGCGCCCACGATGATCAGCGCGGGAAGGAGTACGGCCAAAGACCCGGTCTGCTCGCCGAAGAGTGTCGTGAACAGGCCGCCGTGGTCATCGCTGGTGAGGTACTGAACGAGGGGGATCACGCCGAGGGGTATCGCCGCCAGGACAACCACGGTTTGGATTAAATCAACCGCTTTCTTGTTGCTCTGTCCCGAGTCGTTCGCCATGCAGGTCCCTCCAGGCTGTGGTTCGACGATTGGTTTCACGATATCAGAACGTGACCAAAGGATGTGAGAACGTTCGTGTACGAAAGCACTTATGTCGATGTGTACGACCTTGTCATGCGGAACCGTCCGAAAGATTACGAAAAAGAGGCGGCCAGCGTCGTCGAGGTGATTAGGGAGCGTAATGGCTCTGCTCGTTCACTGCTGGACGTGGCGTGTGGAACCGGCCTTCATCTTCGCTATCTGGCCGACGCGTTCGACTCGGTCGAGGGGGTCGATCTGTCGCCCGACATGCTTGCACTGGCGCGGAAGCGCATTCCACGGGCCACGTTCAGTCAGGGTGACATGAGAACTTTGGACCGTGGTGCGAAATTCTCGGCCGTGACGTGCCTTTTCGCGATCCCGCATCTGAGTTCCGAAAAAGAACTGAAAAAAACCGTGAGGTCGCTGGTCGACCATCTCGAACCCGGCGGTGTCGTCGTCGTCGAGCCGTGGTTCACCCCGGAACAGTTCCTTCCGGGATACATCGCCAGTGATGTCGTGAAGGACGGAGATCGGGTCGTACACCGGCTGTCGCATTCGGTTCTGGTCGGGCCGCAAGAGGTGAAGATGACCATACACTACGCCGTCGCGGAAACCGATAGAGGAATTCGGAACGTCACCCGAACAGTTGACATGACGCTGTTCACCGACGCGCAGTACGAGGAGGCGTTCCGGGACGCCGGATGCGCGGCCGAGTTCCTGCCGTTGCCGGCGTTCACCAGAGGGGTGTGGGTCGCTCAACGGTGAGTCGGCGGTCGCCGGAACCGCTCAACTTCGGACCACCGGGCGGGGGCCGTGAGCGGCCACGGCTTCCAGGGTGCCGACCAGCTCCAGCGGCGTCGGCGCACGGAGCATCTCGTCCCGTAGCCGGGCTGCTCCGTGCGTGAACGACGGTTCCTCCAACAGACGGAGTACGTTCGCGCGTACGTCACTCGTGGTCATCGTGCTCGTGTCGAGTGCGATCCCCGCCCCTCGGCGAGCGAAGCGACGGGCCAACTCGGGAGCGTCGAATTCCCAGGGCAGGACGAGCTGGGGCACGGCGTGTCTCGCCGTGGTGAGCAGCGTGCCGGGGCCGCCGTGATGGACGACGACCGAGCACGTGGGCGCCAGGGCCTGCAAGGGGACGTACGACACCACCGTGGTGTTCGACGGTACGCGGGTGAGCGCACGTTGCTCCGACTCGGCGATAGCGGCGACCACGTCGATGTCGAGATCGGCGAGCGAGTCGAGGATCTCCTGGACCTTCAGGTTGTAACTTCCGAACCGGGAGACCGCCGTGATGCCCAGGGTGACGGCGACCCGTGGTCGCTTCGGAGGAGTTCGCAGCCAGTCGGGCACCACGGCGCGTCCCCCGTAGGGGACGTACTGCATCGGCAGGTAACGCAGCCCCGGTGCCGTCATTCGCATCGACTCCGGGAGCGTGTCGACGGTGAACATCCCGGTGACGAGAGTCTCATCGAATTCGATGCCGTACCGGGTGGCGTAGGCGGCCAACCACTCGCCGAGCGGGTCCGCTCCACCCGTGGGACACAGGGCGGAGAAGCGGGCCCGCGTGACCCCGAAGACGTCGATGCTCCACAGGACCCGGCCGTGGACGGCCCCACTCGCGGCCGCCGCGACGGAGCCGGCGTAGGTCGTGGGCTCCCACAGCACCAGATCCGGACGCCAGTACCGGGCGAAGTCGACCAGCCCCGAGATGAGGGGGAAGTTGGCCATCTTGTGCCACCAACGCACCGCCGTCTCGTACCCGCTGCGCATCGACTCCATGTCGAGGGCGTCGTCGGAGAGGACGGCCGCGTCGTAGGGAGGCAACAGCCCGGTCACCGCGGAGGCCTGCTCGGGGCGGAGGAGCCGGGAGAAACCGTCGTCCCGGCCCACCGGGACGGCGAGCAACCCGGCATCGGTGATCACACGAGTGAACGCCGGGGTGCTGGCGACCCGGACGTCGTGCCCGGCCGCACGCAGTGCCCAGGCCAAGGGCACCATCGACAGCAACACGCTGCGATCGGCGTACGTGGTGAGGAGGACGCGCACGATCAGCTCCCCCCTTCCCGTGCGAGGGACTCCAGTCGGGGGACCACCTCGGTCGGGGTGGGCATGGCGAGCATCTCCTCACGCAGTGTCTCCGCCGCCTTCCGGAAAGCCGGCTCGGTGAGCAGCCGGAGCACGTGGTCCCGCACCACGTCGCCGCTGACGTCGGTGTAGTACACCGTCAGTCCCGCGCCGTAGGCGGCGAGACGATTGCACACGGGCGGGTTGTCGTGCTGTTCCGGGATGGTGAGCTGGGGAACTCCGGCGAGGGCGGTCGTGTTGATCGTGCCGAAGGCGCCGTGGTTGACGGCCGCCGCGCAGGTCGGCATCAAGGCGTTGAGCGGAACGAACGGGACCATGCGGACGTTCTCGGGCACCGACCCGATCTCCTGCTGTACCTTCTCCGCCACGGTCGCCACCACCTCGGCGTCTATATCGGACAGCGCTTCGAGGATCTCGTCCACCTTCACGGGATAGCCGCCGAAACGCTGGGTGGCCGAGACACCGAGGGTGAAGCACACCCGTTGCCTCTCGGGCGGCTCCCGCAGCCATTCGGGAACCACCGACACGCCGTTGTAGGGCACGTATCGCATCGGCAGATAGTCGATGTCGGCCCGCAGTTGCAAGGGCGTCGGGTACTGGTCGATCGTGAGGTGACCGGTGACCATGTCCTCCGAGAACTCGGCACCGTAGGCCTCCACCGACGCGGCGAGCCATTCCCCGAGGGGATCGGTTCGCCCGGCTTCCGGGCGTTGCCGGGCCAGCGTGCGGTAGTGCTCCCTGGTCTTGCCGAAGATGTCGAGGCACCAGGGGATGCGCACGTGCGGTACCCCGATGGCCTTCGCCGCGATGGGACCGGCGTAGGTGGCCTGCTCCCAGACGATCAGGTCGGGGCGCCAGTACCGGGCGAACTCCACGAGTTCGGCCGTCATGGGCTCGTTGACCACGCGATACCAGCGATCGACCACCGTTCGGTAGCCCGTGACGAGGTGGTCCCAGGACACTTCCTCCGTCGGGAGATCCGCCGTGTCGAACGGGGGCAGGTCCACCGCCCGGACCTGCCGGTACAGCTCCGGACGCGTCCGGGCGAGACGGGAGTTGAGGAAGCGGTCGGCGATCTTCCACAGATTGTGGTCCCGGCCCACCGGGACGGCGGTCAGTCCGCTGTTGGTGATCACGTCGACGAGTGCGGGTTGACTGGCGACACGCACCTCGTGGCCGGCGCCGAGCAACGCCCATGCCAACGGAACCATCGCGTGGAAATGGGTCTTCTCCGAGTAGGTCGCGAAAAGGATGCGCATTGTGCTCCACTCTCGACGGATGCGTTCACGACGTTGGCGTCCCGCCGGCGAGACGCTCGCGGAAGGTCTACGGCGCTTCGGCTTTTCCCATGGTGGCGCCACGGGCGATCCTGGTCGGTCGCTCGCCGTGATTCAACCGAAGGTATCGGAGGAATGGCTTTTCTGTAGTACTTTCCTGACACCGCACATGCCCACCTGAGTCGAAATCAGGATGGATATGACATGCCTGAAGAACTGACCTCCGGTGCTCTGCGACTGAGCCGGATGGGGCTTGGATGCACCTCGATTTCGCACGGATACCGTCCGACGGCGGCCGAACAAGAGGAGTCGATCCGCGTTATTCACCGCGCCCTCGATCTCGGTGTCTCGGTCTTCGACACCGCCGACGTCTACGGCCCGTACAGCAACGAACGGATGCTCGGCCGTGGACTCAAGGGGCGAAGGTCCCGGGCGGTGATCGCCACGAAGGTGGGCCTGGTGGCGCAACCCGACGGTAAACTCAGCCGCAACGGTCATCCGCGGCACATTCGCGCGGCTTGTGAGAACTCGCTCAGCCGGCTGCAGACTGACGTCATCGATCTCTACCAGTTGCATCGCGTCGATCCCGACGTGCCGTTGGAGGAGACGTGGGGAGCGATGGCGGAGCTGGTGCACGAGGGGAAGGTCAGGGGACTCGGCATCTCGCACGCCAGCGTGGAGGAACTGGAGCGGGTCCACGCGTTGTTCCCGATCAGCGCCGTGCAGTACGAACTGTCCATCTGGGCCCCTCACAGCCGGGAAGTGTTGCAGTGGTGCGAACGAACCAGGACTCCGTTCCTGGCTTTCTCCCCACTGGGGCGCGGTTTCCTCGCCGGTCAGGTGGACCCTTCGAAACTCGACAGTCGTGATCCTCGCACTCGTGACCCGCGATTTTCCCGACAAGCCTACGAGGCGAACAAAGCCATCGTGGAAGGTATCGCTCGGGTGGCCGCCCGGTTGAACGCCACTCCCGCCCAGGTGTCCATCGCCTGGGTTTTGGCGCAGAGCGATCTGGTCGTACCGATTCCGGCGACGAAACGATTGCGTTGGCTCGAACAGAACGTGGCCGCTGCGGATCTGAAACTCAGCGAGGAGGACTTGCGCGAACTCTCGGAACTGCCCGAGGCCGTGGGCAGGATGAGATGGGACTACGCCCGTTCGGGCCGCTGAAAGTGCCACCGCGCAGTCGTTCGGACAAGGAGAAACCTGTGACAGGCGGGCTTACGGAACCGTTGGTCGTCGTACTCGGTGCGTCCGGCCTCGTGGGAACGGCGGTGGTGAGGGAGCTGTCGAGTCGTCCGGTGCGACTGCGGCTCGTGGGGCGCAGACCCATGACGGTGGCGGACGGTCGTCGGGCGAAGATCGAGGTCCGTCGGGCCGACCTCGCCGAGCCGGGTGCGGTGGCGGAGGCCGTCGCCGGTGCCGACGTGGTCGTGCACCTCGTGGCCCATACCGCGGGTTCCGCGACCTGGCGGGTCTCCTCGAACGACGAAATCGCCGAGCGGGTCAACCTCGGTCTGGTGCTCGATCTCATCGAGGCGTTCCGGACGCGTCCCGCGGGTGGTGAACCACCGATCGTCCTCTTCGCCGGTTCGATGTCGCAGTGCGGGAAAGCCGGCATCGACCGCATCGACGAGTCCATCCCGGACTTCCCCCTGACCACCTACGACCGTCACAAGATGGAGGCCGAGAACGCCCTCAAGGCCGCCACGGCCGACAACGTGGTGAGGGGTGTCGTCCTTCGCCTGGCGACGTTGTTCGGTCAGGGCACCGACTCCGCGACTCTGGACAAGGGGCTCGTCTCGACGATGATCCGGCGAGCGCTCGCCGGACTGCCGCTGACGATGTGGCACGACGGGAGCGTCACCAGGGACCTGGTCTGCAGCGACGACGTGGCCCGCGCGTTCGTCGCGGCGATGGACAACGCGGACGCCCTCGTGGGACGGCATTGGCTGGTGGGCACGGGACACGCCGTGTCGGTGAAGGAGTTGTTCGACCGGATCGCGGACACCGTCGCCGAGGTGACGGGGAGGCCGCGGGTCCCGGTGCTTCGGGTGGCTCCTCCGGATCATGCCAGCCCCACTGACTTCCTCGATTTCGCGCTGAATCCCACAGCGTTCCAAGAGGCGAGTGGGTGGAGAGCGACGATCAGATGGGACGAGGCTCTCGTTCGTACCGTGTCCGCCATCGCTTCCGGCGCCTCCGACACCTGAGGGAAGGACGAGCCGTGCGTGTCCTGTTCGCCACCTACGCCGAGAAGACTCACTTCCTGAGCATGGTGCCGCTGGCCTGGGCCCTGCGCTCGTCCGGACACGACGTCCGGGTCGCCAGCCAGCCGGAACTCGTCGACGTGATCACGGACGCGGGCTTGCCCGCCGTGCCGGTCGGGACCGATCACAACCTCTGGGTGGCGGTCCGACGACTTCTCAACGAGAGGTTCGCCCGCTTCGACCCCGAGGGGTACGCGGCGATGCGGATGGGGCGGACGCCGCCGTTCGATCTTCCCTCGGACCCCGGTCGGATCACTCCCGACTACTTGCGGGCGGCGGACGAGGACATGGCCGCGATGGCACGAATGATCAACTCCTCCATGGTCGACGACCTGGTGACGTTCGCCCGGCAGTGGCGGCCCGAGTTGGTGATCTGGGAACCGACTACGTACTGCGCGGCGATCGCGGCACGGGCGGTGGGGGCCACGCATGTCCGCTTCCTGTGGGGGCCGGACCACTACGGTGCAGTGCGTTCGAGCTTCCTGCGGGCGCGGCTGGATTGCGACGCGCTGGGCGGGTGGATCGGTGAACGGGCACATCGTCACGGCGTGTCGTTCTCCGAGGACCTGGTGACCGGACAGGCGACGCTGGACCAGTTGCCGCCGCCCCTGCGCAGGCGCGGTGAGCTCACCTACCTTCCGCTTCGCTACGTGCCGTACGGAGGCCGTGCCGTGGTGCCCGACTGGCTCCGGGATCGACCCGGACGTCGGCGGGTCGCATTGACCTTGGGGCTCAGCGCGACCGAGAGGTTCGACGGTTACGTGATTCCCGTCCCGGAGATCCTGCGGGCACTGGGCGACGTCGACGTCGAGGTGGTCGCCACGATCGCCGAATCGGAGCAGGCGAGTCTCGGGGAACTCCCCGACAACGTGCGGGTGGTGGCGTTCACGCCGCTGCACGCGTTGCTCTCCACGTGCGACGCCGTGATCCACCACGGGGGTGCGGGCACCGTGGCGACCACCACTCTGCTCGGGATTCCTCAGCTGGTGATCCCCGACCAGGGAGACGGGGAACACGCGGCACGCCGGTTGGCCGAACACGGAGCGGGATTGATGGTGCAACCCGGTGCCGCGGACGGCGCCACCGTCCGGGACGGGGTTTCCGCGTTGCTGGACGATCCCGCTTTCGCCGCGCGTGCCAAGGACCTGCGCGAGGACGTGCTGCGTCTTCCCCCGCCGAACGAGGTGGCCGATCGGCTGGTGCAAATCGCCGGAGCGGCGGGAGCCGGACAGCGAACGAGACGGACCGATGCGGAGGCGTGTTGATGACCGAAGACGACAGGAGCGGCGCCGGTGCAGCCCGTGAGCCGTACTCGAAGCGCGCGCGTGACGTGCCGAGCGGTGGTCTCGTCACGTTGCTCGGCAGCGACCAAGCCCGCACCGCGGTGGACCTCGCGACCGGGACTCCCGCCGCACCGAAACCGGCCGACCAGCTGGTCGACGCCGCGTGCTCCATGCTGCGAGCCGGAGTCCATCAGTACGAGGCTCCGGCGGGGAATGCCGAACTCCGGTCCCGGATCGCCGGATCCTTCACCACGCCGGCCGATCCGGACACCGAGATAACGGTCACCGTGGGAGGGACCGAGGCGCTGTTCGTGGCACTACTGTCCATTATAGACCCCGGTGACGAGGTCGTGATCTTCGACCCTTACTACGACAACTTCCTCGGGTCACTGGCCCTGGCCGGTGCGATCCCCCGATTCGTTCCCCTGCGAGCACCGGAATGGCGGTTCGACCCCGCCGAGCTCGCTGCCGCGTTCACCCCGCGCACGAAGGCGGTGCTCCTCAACACCCCACACAACCCCACCGGAAGGGTCCTCGATCGGGAGGAACTGGACCACCTCGCCGCGCTGTGCGAGAAGTGGGGCGCCTTGGTGATCAGTGACGAGGTGTATTCGGCCTACACCTACGACGACCACACGCACGTGTCCCTCGCGGACGTGCCGGCGCTGGCGCAGCGCAGCATCGTGGTCGGCAGCCTTTCGAAAAGTCATGCCTTGAGCGGGTGGCGGATGGGATTTCTGCGAGCCGCTCCGGAGCACACCCGTGTGCTCCGGCAGGTCCACATCGCGGTCACCGGAGGTACGGCGGCGCCCCTGCAGCGAGCCGTGGTGAATTCGGGGGTGCTGGAGCCGGGAGCGTGGCGGCCGGCGGACGAATTGCAGAAGGCCCGCGACCGGGTGATCGAGATCTTCTCCGGAATCGGGTTGAAGTGCTGTCGGCCGCAGGGAGGTTGCTACGTGATGGCCGACGTGCGTCCCGTGACGAACGGTGACTGTCATGATTTCGCCACGGCGTTGCTCGACCACGCCGGGGTTCTGGTGGTGCCGAGCACCGTGCTGTTCGCCGAGCCCGCCGACGGCAACGCGTACGTCCGTATCGCTTTCAACAAGTCCGAGACGTTGATCGAGGAAGCCGCCCGACGCATCGAACGCGCGCGGCGCACCTGGCCGTTGGCGACCGTGTGAGTCGCCGTCCCCTTTGTGTTCCCCAACCCGTCCGGAGGCAACTCGTGACCACCACCGACAACGGCCGCCGGGAGCTCTCGGTCGCTGATATGTTCAACTCCACCGTCGCGGCGGCCGCGCTCGGTGCCGCGTGGGAACTGGGAGCTTTGGACGAGCTCCACCGCGTGGGAGCCCTCGACGTCGACTCGTTCGCGACCGAGGGAGAACTCCATCTTCCTTCGGTCGAGGAGATGTTTCGCGCGCTGGCGTCGGTCGGGATCGTCGAGCGGGACAACCGCAAGGTCCGGCCCGGCCGGGCGTTCGCCGCGGCCTACCGGGCGAAGCCCCTCTTCTACTGGCTGTGGCAGGGCTCGGGCGAGTTGTTCGCCAGGATGCCCGCGTTGCTCCGTAACGCCAACCGCATCGGTACCTTCTACCACCGGGACGCCAAGGCGGTCAGCTACGCGAGCCGACAGGCCAACGCCACGTTCTTCGACCCGGTGTTCCGGCAGGCGATGAGGCCGCTCGAAGGCCGCTTCTCCACGGTCGTCGACCTCGGGTCGGGGAGCGGCGAGCGCGTGATCCAAATCGCGGAGGAGAATCCCGCCGTTCGGGCGTACGGGCTCGACATCGCCGACGAGGTCGTCGCGATGGCGAACGAGGAGGCCGAGAGGCGGGGGTTGGCCGACCGGGTCACATTCCTCACCGCCGACGTGCGCGAGCTGTCGCCTCGTCCCGAGTTCGCCGGGACGGAACTGCTCACCTGCTTCATGATGGGCCACGACCTGTGGCCGAGGGACGAGGCGATCGTTTCCCTGCGCAGACTGCGTGAGCTGTTCCCGAACGTCCGACGGTTCCTTCTGGGGGACACGGTGCGGACGGTCGGCATCCCCGACGAGGAGATTCCGGTCTTCACCCTCGGTTTCGAGCTCGGGCACACGTTGATGGGCCAGTACTTGCCCACGGCGGAGGAGTGGCGAGGGGTGTTCGCCGAGGGAGGATGGCGCTGCGTCGGTGAACACGGCAGCGACGTGTTGGCGGGCACGGTGGTGTTCGAGCTGGAGTGAAGGCCGTGTGACGTACTCGCCCGTGCGGGACCGGCTACCCCGCGGTGGGAACGACCAGGTCGTCGATCTGCGACATGGCCTCGCGCATGCCTTCCTCCATGCCCATCGTGAGCAGCTGTTCGAGCTGGTCGGCGCTGTCGAAACGTGACACCGTGGTCATGCGGGTGCCGGAGTCGGTGGGCTCCAGGGTCACCACGCAGTGGATGGTGGGCATGTCGGGGGAAGGTTCGCCGTTGTCGTCGGCGAAGCCGTCGTCGAACTCCAGGCGGTGGGGTGCCTCGATGGCGGTGATTCGCCACCAGCCGTGCGCCTTGTCGCCGTCGGGGCCCGTCATGTGGTAACGCGAACGACCGCCGACGGTGAAGTCGTGCTGCTCGAACGTCGCGGGCCAGGACGGAGGGCCCCACCAGCGTTCGAGTTGCCGCGGGTCCTCCCAGATCCGCCAGATCCGGTTGACGTCGGCCGGGAACTCGGCGACGAACGTGAGGGTCAGGGCTTCGGTGTCCTTGTGGACGTGGGTGACCGGCATTGCTGGCTCCTAGGTGTCGTCTTCGGATACGAGGTCGTCGATGGCTCGGACACGGTGACGCCAGAGTTCCTCGTACGTGTCGAGCAGACGCGCGGCCTTGCGCAGGGCGTCGAGGTTGCCGCGAACGAGCTGTTCCCTGCCGCGGCGTTGCTTAACCACCAGCGCCGCGCGTTCGAGCACGGCCACGTGTTTCTGTACCGCGGCGAAGCTCATGTCGTATCGACGCGCGAGCGAGGAGATCGACTGTTCCCGCTGCAGCACCGTTGCGACGATGTCGCGCCGGGTCGCGTCGGCGAGCCCGTGGAAGAGGCGGTTCGCCTCCGTGTCCCCGAGACCATCTACAACCATGTGGTTGTACGTTAGGCGTCGATGGGGCGGGGCGCAATTTCGGCGCTGAACGGCCGTCGGCGACCGTCGCCGCGCGTGGGCGGGCCCCCGTCGGGGTAGCACCGACTGAAGGTGCCGAGGACGACGCCACGGGCCTCGCCGTGGCGCGAGTCGACGGGGAGGAGCGAGCTGTGAGTACTCGCGCGGTGGACGAGATCTGGCAGGACTGGAACGACGCCGTCAACATGACGGCCGAGGAGCTGGAGGACTGGCTGGAGACCCCCGAGTCGCGCAGTGTCGGTGACAAGAGTGACGACGAGGAGTCGACGGGGCACCGGTCCGGGCGGCGCATCGTGCGGTTGCTGCGCACGAAGAAGAACGAGCTCGACGAGGACGACGCCGCCCACATGCGGAAGGTGGTCTCGTACGTGCACCGGCATCTCGCGCAACGTCCGGACGGCGACGTGTCGCACACGCCGTGGCGGTACTCGCTGATGAACTGGGGTCACGATCCGTTGAAGGACTGATCCGTCGCGCCGGACGCGGGGTGTGTCAATTGACGAGGCGCGGCGACCAAATAGTTAATTTGTGTACCAAAATGGTCCGGCGGTACTGTGACGGTGCTCATGGATTCCGTGGCCGGAGCGTGACCGACACTGGTCGAGAGGTGGTCGTCCTCTCGACGGAAGGGTCCGACGGTCAAAGCTCTCGTGGTGCTCGCCTTGGCGGTTGTCCGAGGTGTAAGCAATGTCGGGATGGTTGACCGACACTTCCGAATTCTCGCGCGAGACCTGGGTCACACTCCCCAAAAGTAGTAAATGTGTTTACTATGCAGGGGACGAGTGACCGCCACGGGTTCCGTGGTAACGCTCGCGTGGTGGCTTACAAGGAGGTTGGTCATGGCGTACTACCGTCGGGTGGGCGTGGTCCCGCCGAAACGGCACACGCAGCACCGCGATGAGGCCGGCAAGCTCTACTACGAGGAGCTGATGGGGGAGGAGGGCTTCTCGTCCGACTCCTCCCTGCTGTATCACCGCCACATTCCCTCGGCGATCGTGGATTCCCGGGTGTGGGAGCTGCCGGACCAGACCACCACGCCGAACCACCCGCTGCGGCCGCGGCATTTGAAGCTGCACGACCTGTTCCCCGGTGAGGGTTGGCGGGACACCGACGTGGTCACCGGGCGGCGGTTGGTGCTGGGCAACGCCGACGTCCGGCTGTCCTATGTGGTGGCCGGCACCGACTCGCCGTTGTACCGCAACGCCATCGGTGACGAGGTGGTGTACGTCGAGTCGGGTGAGGCGGTGGTGGAGACCGTCTTCGGCGCGTTGCCCGCCAAGCAGGGCGACTACGTGGTGCTGCCGAGGGCGACCACACACCGGTGGCTTCCCCGTGGCGAGCAGCCGCTGCGGGCGTATGTGATCGAGGCGAACAGCCATGTCGCGCCGCCGAAGCGTTACCTGTCGCGGTACGGCCAGTTCCTGGAGCACTCGCCGTACTGCGAACGCGACCTGCACGGACCGTCGGAGGTCCTGCTCGCCGAGGGCAGTGACGTCGAGGTGTACGTGAAGCATCGCGGCCCCGGAGGCATCGCGGGGTCGGTGATGGTGTATCCGCAGCACCCGTTCGACGTGGTCGGCTGGGACGGCTGCCTGTACCCGTACACGTTCAGCGTCTACGACTTCGAACCGATCACCGGCCGGGTGCACCAGCCGCCGCCCGTGCACCAGGTGTTCGAGGGCCACAACTTCGTGGTGTGCAACTTCGTGCCGCGCAAGGTGGACTACCACCCGAAGGCGATCCCCGTCCCGTACTACCACTCCAACGTGGACTCCGACGAGATCATGTTCTACTGCGGCGGTGACTACGAGGCCCGCAAGGGGTCGGGCATCGGCCAGGGATCGGTCTCGGTGCATCCGGGCGGGCATTCACACGGCCCGCAGCCGGGCGCGTACGAGCGCAGTATCGGGGTGGAGTTCTTCGACGAGCTCGCCGTCATGGTCGACACCTTCCGCCCGCTGGAGCTGGGTGAGGGCGGTCTGGCGTGCGAGGACCGGAACTACGCCTGGACCTGGGCCGGACGGGGACCGAAGCAGTGACCACGCCGGCTCTTCCCGCGTTCGCCCGAGGACTGTGCGACGACGCGGCGATCTTCCCGCCGGGGCTGGCGCCGCTGTCCGAGGCCGTCCCCGCGCACGTCCGACACGTCGGCTCGCCGTACGCCGAACTGGTCGGTCCGCTGGTCGTCTCGGCCGCGTCCCTGGAGGAGCTGGCGGGGCTGGTGCCCGTCGAGGACGGACACCAGCTCGACCTGGCGGTGACCCTGCCCGAGGGGCCGTCGGGGCTGCCCGAGGTGCTCGGGGCCGTCTCGGCGCTGCCGGTGCGCCTCCGCGCGCTGGAGGTGGCGGTGCCCGCTCCGATGACCGCGGCCGCTCTCGTCGAGGCCCTCGACGCGGCGGGCGTCGACGAGACCGTGGAGGTGTTCGTCGAGGTCCCGCGCGACGAACGCAGGCCGGAGATCATCGCCGCGTTGCCGGACACCCGGTACCGGGCGAAGTTCCGCACCGGCGGGGTGAAGGCCGAGCTGTATCCCGACGAGGCCGAGCTGGCCACGGCGATCGAGGCCGTCGTGGCCGCCGGTGTGCCGTACAAGGCGACCGCGGGCCTTCACCACGCCATCCGTAACACCGATCCGGAGACCGGTTTCGAGCAGCACGGGTTCCTCAATCTGCTGCTGGCCACCGACGCCGCGCTGCGCGGTGCGGACACCGACGAGCTGGTGCGCCTTCTCGCCGACCGCGACGGCGCGGCGATCGCCGCGCGCGTGGCGGCCCTGCCCGAGGAGAGGGTGCTCGCCACACGAGCGGCCTTCCGTTCGTTCGGAACGTGCAGCATCAGCGACCCGCTCACCGAGCTGATCGCGCTGGGGCTGCTGCCGGAATCGGTGTCGCCCACCTACGAAAGGACCGTATGACCACCATCGAGATCCCCGACGGTTCGCCGTTCGGGCCGAACAACCTGCCCTACGGCGTGTTCTCCACCCCCGGCACCGCGCCTCGGGTGGGCGTCCGGGTGGGAGACTTCGTCGTCGACCTCGCCGCGGCACTCGGCGACGACGTGTTCGCCCGGCCGTCGCTGAACGCCTTCATGGCGCAGGGCCACGCGCGCTGGGTGGAGGTGCGCGAGCGGATCGTCGAGCTCGTCTCCGGCGACGTGCCCGATGCGGCCGTCCACGCCGTCGGGGACGTGACACTCCACCTGCCGGTGGAGGTCGGCGACTACGTCGACTTCTACGCCTCGGAACACCACGCCACCAACCTCGGCAAGCTGTTCCGGCCCGGTTCCCCGCCGCTGATGCCGAACTGGAAGCACCTTCCCGTCGGCTACCACGGACGTGCGGGCACCGTGATCCCGTCCGGGATCGACATCGTGCGCCCGTGCGGTCAGCGCAAGGCTCCCGATCAGGACACCCCCACGTTCGGGGAGAGCCGGCGACTGGACATCGAGGCCGAGCTGGGCTTCATCGTGGGCACCGGCTCGGAACTCGGGACCCCCGTGTCGACCGACGAGTTCGCCGAGCGGGTGTTCGGCGTGGTCGTCCTCAACGACTGGTCGGCGCGTGACATTCAGGCGTGGGAGTACGTGCCGCTCGGTCCGTTCCTCGGCAAGAGCTTCGCCACCTCCGTCTCGCCGTGGGTGGTGCCGCTGCTCGCCCTGGAGGCGGCCAGGGTCCCCACCCCGACGCAGAACCCGGAGCCGCTTCCTTATCTGAAGGAGACCTCGCCGTGGGGACTGGACATCGAGCTGGAGGTGGAGCTGAACGGCCAGGTCGTCAGCCGCCCGCCGTACCGGGAGATGTACTGGTCGCCCGCGCAGATGCTGGCGCACCTGACGGTCAACGGGGCGTCCACGCGCACCGGTGACCTGTTCGCCTCCGGCACGATCTCCGGGCCCGAACGCGATCAGCGCGGCGCCTTCATCGAGATCACCTGGGGAGGCCGGGAGCCACTGTCGGTGGGCGGGGAGGAACGGACGTTTTTGCAGGACGGCGACGAGGTCGTTCTCCGGGCCACCGCCCCCGGCGTGGGCGGCGGCCGGATCTCCTTCGGTGAGGTCCGCACGCGCATCCTGCCCGCGAAGGGACGGGAGAAGTGACGAACAAGGTGGTCGCCACCGCCGCCGAGGCGGTGGCGGACATCCCCAGTGGCGCGTCGTTGGCGGTCGGCGGATTCGGGTTGTGCGGCATCCCGGACACGTTGATCGCCGCTCTCGCGCAAGGGGAGGCCACCGACCTGGAGGTGTTCTCCAACAACTGCGGCGTCGACGGCCAAGGCCTCGGCGTCCTGCTGGAGGCCGGACGCATCCGCAGGGTCACCGCCTCCTACGTCGGGGAAAACAAGGAGTTCGCCCGCCAGTATCTTGCCGGCGAGCTGGAGGTGGAGCTGACCCCGCAGGGCACACTCGCCGAACGACTGCGTGCGGGCGGCGCGGGCATCCCCGCGTTCTACACGCCCGCGGGCGTCGGAACGCCCGTCGGGGACGGGGGCTTGCCGTGGCGGTACGACGCCGAGGGCAACGTCGTGGTGGCCTCGCCCCCGAAGGAGGTCCGGGAGTTCGACGGCAAACGGTACTTGCTGGAGAAGGCGATCGTCGCCGACTTCGCGTTGGTGCACGCCGAGGTCGGGGACACGCACGGGAACCTGGTCTTCAACAAGACCGCGATGAACTTCAACCCCCTCGCCGCGATGGCGGGGCGGATCACCATCGCGGAGGTGGAACGGTTGGTGGAACCGGGCGAACTCGACCCCGCGCGAGTGCACCTGCCCGGAGTCTTCGTCCAGCGCATCGTCCACACCGGACCTCAGGACAAGCGGATCGAGAAGCGCACCGTGCGCCGGGCTGAGGAGGGCTCGCGGCCATGACCGACACGACCGCCGGGTGGTCCCGACGGGAGATGGCAGCCAGGGCCGCGAGGGAACTGCGGCCCGGCGAGTACGTCAATCTCGGGATCGGACTGCCCACGTTGATCCCCAACCACCTGCCCGAGGGCGTGGACGTGGTGCTGCACAGCGAGAACGGGATCCTGGGCACGGGTCCGTACCCGCTGGAGGACGAGGTCGACGCCGATCTGATCAACGCGGGGAAGGAGACGGTGACGGTGAACCCCGGCGCCGCCTACTTCGATTCCGCGTTGTCGTTCGGCATGATCCGGGGCGGACACATCGACACGGCGGTGCTGGGCGGCATGCAGGTGTCCGTCACAGGTGACCTGGCGAACTGGATGGTGCCCGGCAAGATGGTCAAGGGCATGGGCGGTGCGATGGACCTCGTGCACGGTGCCCGCCGGGTCATCGTGCTGATGGAACACACTGCCAAGGACGGCAGTCCGAAAATCCTCACCGAGTGCACGCTGCCGCTGACGGGCGAACGCGTCGTGCAGCGGATCATCACGAACCTGGCCGTGCTAGACGTCGAGGATGTCCCCGAGGGTGGGTTGGTGCTCCGGGAACTCGCCCCCGGCGTGACCACCGACCAGGTGGTCGCCGCCACCGGAGCGCCCGTCATGATCTGACCCGCCCCGCCTCGACGAAGGCCCACCCGGCGGAAGCCGCCGGGTGGGCCTTTCTTTCGGGGGGCGGGGAGAGGGAGAGTCAGCTTTCGACTTCGTCGAGATCGATGCCCCGCGATTCCCGGCTCGTCGCCACCGCCACGAACGTGATCGCCATCGTGATCACCAGGTACGCGATGACCGCGCCCACCCCGAAGTTCTCGATGAGCCACACGGCGATGAATGGGGCGGGAGCACCCGCGAAGATCGACGACCCCTGGAACACCAGCGAGGAACCCGCGTAGCGGTAGCGCGTGGGGAACAGCTCGGTGATCCACGCGGCCTCGGGGCCCGCGAGCATGCCGTGGAAGAACGCGCCCACGCACACCCCGACCCACAGCAGGGGCACGCTTTCGAAGTGCACCAGCCAGAAGAAGACCGGTGCCCACGCGATCAGCACGCCGGTCGGGACCAGCATCGCCTTCTTGCGGCCGACGCGGTCGGACCACGCGCCTCCGCCGATCATGCCGACGAACTGGAACACCGACGCGAAGGTGACCGCCAGTGTCACGTCACCACGGTCGAAGTCGAAGTACGAGGTGGCATAGGCGATGACGAACGTCGTGTAGACGTAGAACGCGATGTTCTCGCCCAGCCGTTGTCCGAGGCCGTGCAGCACCTGACGCGGCCGCCGCAGCGCGAGCACGATGCTCGACTTCTTCTGCTTCTCGGCGGATTTCCGCGCCGCCTGGTCCTGCGCCCGGCGGAACACCGGCGATTCCTCGACGCCGCGACGGACCCAGAAGCCGATCACCAGCAGCGGAATGGCCAAAAGGAACGCCACGCGCCAACCCCACGACTCGAACGCGGCGTCGGTGGTGCTCATGGACAGCACGGTGATCACCAGGGTGGCCAGGACGGTGCCCGCGGGAGCACCGGCCTGCGGCCACGAGGCCCAGAAACCACGACGTTTGGGCTCACCGTACTCGCTGACGAGCAGCACGGCGGCACCGAACTCCCCACCGAGTGCGAAGCCCTGGATCAGCCGCAGCAGCACCAGCAGGACCGTGGCCATGATGCCGATGTCGTGGTAGGTCGGGAGCAACCCGATGGCCGCCGTCGCCGTGCCCAGGAGCAGGAATGTCACCACGAGCATGGGTTTACGGCCGAATCGGTCGCCGAGGTGGCCGAACACGACGCCGCCCAAGGGGCGGGCGACGAACCCGAGCCCCTGGGTCGCCAGCGCCATCAGCAGACTGGTGATGCCGTTGTCGTTCGGGAAGAACAGCGGGCCGAGCACCGTGGCCGCGAGCACGCCGTAGATGGCGAAGTCGTACCACTCCAGCAAGGCACCGGCCATGCTGCCGGTCAGCACCCGCTTGAACATGCGCGAGGTCGTGGGACCACCGCTCCCGCCGGCGCCGGTGGGGATTGAGTCAACGGCTGATGCCACCTGAGGTTCCTTTCACCTACTGTGCGGGCCGCCCCTTTGCGGCCCGGAGTCCGGGGGTGGGAGGTCGCGCGGTGTGCCGTCGCGCGGCGGGTCCGCCTTCACCGCGCGACCTCTCGGACGACGTCACAGCTCAAGCGTCAGCGTGTCGCCACAGGCGCGGGAGCAGCACGTCATCAGCTTGTTGTTGAGTGCTCGTTCCGACTTGGTGAGCACCATGTCGCGGTGGTCGATCTCGCCGGAGACGACACCGACCTCACAGGTGCCGCACAAGCCTTCCTCGCAGTCGCTCGGCACGTCGATGTTGGCGGCGCGCAGCGCGGCGAGGACGGTCTGGTCCGGGGCGACCCGGACGGTGATGCCGGAATCGGCCAGTTTGAGGTCGAAGGCGTGTTCCTTCTCGGGATCGAGTTCGCCCAGATCGCTGGAGAAGTGCTCCACGCGTAGCGACTCCTCGGGCCAGTGCGTGGTGGCGTCGGCGAGCGCGTCGAGCAGGCGTTGCGGCCCGCAGGCATAGACCTTGGTGTCCTCGCGGGGCTCGGCCAGCAGCGACGCGACGTCGAGGCGGGTGCCCTCGTCGGAGACGTGCAGCACGAGTCGATCCCCGTGGTCGCGCACGACGCGGTCGAGCATCGCCATCGCACCGCGGGAGGAACCGCAGTAGTGGAACTCGTACTCCTTGCCCTCGCGGCGGGCGTGGTCGGCCATCGCCAGGATGGGGGTGATGCCGATGCCGCCGGCGACGAAGAGGTAGCGCGGTGCGTCGGGGTCCAATTTGAAGTGATTACGCGGCCCACGCATCTGCAGGGTGCTACCGACTCTCAGGTTCTCGTGCACGAAGCGGGAGCCGCCTCGACTCTCGGGGTCCTTCAGCACCGCGATCTGGTAGGCCGAGCGATCGTCCGGGTCCCCGCACAGCGAGTACTGGCGCGAAAGATCGCCGAGTTCGAGGTCGACGTGCGAGCCGGGGGACCACTTCGGCAGCGGCCTGCCGTGGACGTCGGCGAGCGTGATCCGCACGATGTCGTCGGTCTCGCGGGCGATGTCGCGCACCGTCATCGTGCGGGTGATGGAGCGTTTGGACGGTTGCCCGATCTTGATCTTGAGCTTCCGGTCGAGAATCTCGGGGTTGGTCCGCTCGGGATTCTTCGCCGGGTCCCACTGCACCCACAGCTGTTGCGGGCCCCGAAACGAGGTGTTGGGCAGGTAGGTGAACTCCTGGTCCGGCACCAACTCCAGGTGCGGTAGCCGGGTGGTGAGCTCCTCCAGGAAGATCTGGATCTCCATGCGGGCGAGGTTCTTGCCCATGCACTGGTGTGCCCCGTATCCGAAGCTCAGGTGGTCGCTGGCGTTCTCGCGGCGGATGTCGAGTTCGTCGGGGTTGTCGAAGAATCGTTCGTCGTGGTTGGCGGAGGTGTTGACGATCAACAGCTTGCCGCCCTTGGGGATCTCGACGTCACCGATCTTGGTGTCCTTCGTGGCCACGCGACGCCACGCGATGATCGAACCGGAGAACCGCAGGCACTCCTCGACGGTGTTGGGGATCAGATTCGGGTCGTCGCAGATCTCTTCCCAGAGCGTCCGGTGTTCCAGCAGGAGTTTGATGGCGTTGGTGGCGGCGAGCGCGGTGGTCTCGTGAGCGGCCACGATCCCGGCCATCATCATCGAGTGCAGGTAGGAGTCGGTGATGATGTCGGGCATCTCGGGCTGGAGCCGGATGCCGTACTGCATCCATCCCGGCCCCGAGGGGTCCTCGCGCATCTTGTCGAGGATCTTGCCCGCGTACTGCCAGAACTTACCGACGTTCTCGGCGATCGCGACCTGTTCCTCCGGGGCGGGACGGCCCCAGGTGTTCAGGGTGTGGGCCACGGAGTACCGGCGCAGGGTCTCGTGGTCCTCCTCGGGGACACCGAGGAAGTGCAGGGCGACCGTCAGCGGGACCTCGTAGAGCATCTCGTCGACGAGTTCGGCCCTGCCGTTGTTGATGAAGCGATCGACATGCTCGCGCACCAGGCGGCGCACCATCGGCTCGTGGTGAGCCAGGGCCGGAGGGGTGAAGGGCTCCATCAGCGCGCGGCGCCGGGGCATGTGCGCGGGTTCGTCCTCGTTGACGAGCGTGCGGTCCATCGCGTAGTCGTACTTGGCGAGTACCGCGTTCGCCTCGTCGCCGAACGGGGTGATCTTCTCCAGCGCGTTGGCGGGCGAGAACGTGATGTTGTCGCGGAAGACCGCTTTCACGTCCTCGTACCGGGTGACCACCCAGTAACCCAGCTTGGGGCTGTAGAACACCGGCTCCTCGTCGCGGGACCAGCGCAGCGAACTCGGAGGGTCTTGCTGGTAGGGCCCGGTGAACGGATCGAAGGCGGCCGCGTTGGCCGAGACGGGACATCCCGTGGGGCTGAGCCGGGAGTGGTCGACGGGGCAACCGGTGGCCTTCGCGCCCTTTCCTTGGTCGGTGGCAGTGGCCGACTCCGCGCCCATAAGACTCCCTCCATACAGCGTTGTACAGGGTTTTTACTTTTATCGAACACATCTGTTCGGTATTAGATACCGAGGGAGCCTAAGACGGCCCGACACGACGGTCAAGGCATTGTTCGTGCGCCACCGTCGTCTCGATGCCGAGTCGTAGCGGAGGGCGACGGTTCAGGTAGCGAGGGTGTTCTTGTGGATGTGGCCGTCCTTGATGATCACGCGCAGATTGGTGTCGGGATCGCCGAGGAGGCCGAGGTCTCGCGTCGGATCGCCCTCGACCAGCAGCATGTCGGCCCACGCGCCCTCGGCGATCACGCCGAGGTGGTTGTGGTGGGGAGCCTCGGCGCCCTCGGTGCCCGTGGGGATCTGGTAGGGATCACGAGGACCCGAGAGCCGGAACAACTCGGCGTTGCCCGAGGTGGCGATCTTCAGGCCCTCCATCGAGCTGCCGCAGAGCGTGGCCAGGCGGGTCAACATCTCGCTCTGCCTGCCGCTCTTGTTCGGGGCCAACATCAGGTCGGTACCGAAGGCAACCTTCACGCCGTGCTTCAGCGCCCACTCGAACGTCCGCCGGACACCCGCGCACACCCGACGGTTCTTCTCGGCCGACTCCGGATCGGGATAGCTGTGGTCGTCCTCGACGAACGGTTGCGTGCTCAGCCAGACGCCGTGGTCGGCCATGTACTTGATGTCGTCCTCACCCGCCAGTTGCCCGTGCTCGATCACCGCGACCCCGGCGTCGACCGCCCGCCTGATGCCCCGTCCCGTGTAGACGTGCACGCACACGTAGGTGCCCCAGTCGGTGGCCGCCTCGACCGCGGCACGCATCTCGTCGGCGGTGAACTGCAGGACGTCCAGCGGGTCGTAGGCCGAGGCGACCCCGCCCCCGGCCATCAACTTGATCTGGGACGCACCGCGCTTGAGCTGTTCCCGAACCGCGGCGAGGACCTGTGCCCGTCCGTTCGCGACCCGCATGGCCCCGAGTTCCTCGGCGCGGGCCTGGGTTCCGCCGAGCACGGTGGGCCGGTCGTAGACCATGCCGAAGTCGCCGTGCCCGGCGGTCTGTGAGATGCCCGCCTGGCTCGGATAGATCCGGGGCCCCGGCAGCACACCGGCGTCGATCAGCCGTTTCAGATCGGCCGTGTCCCCGGCCATGTCGCGGATGGTGGTGAACCCCCGTAGCAGCATCGCCCGTGCCTCGGCGGCGGCCGTGAGGTAGCTGAGCCCGGTACCCCCGGCGAGCAAGGCGGTGGAGGTGGCCCCGATCAGCATCACGTGCGCGTGGGCGTCACTGAGTCCCGGAATCAGGGTTCGGCCACCCGCGTCGATCACGACGTCGGCGTCGGTCGACGCGGGTTCGCCCGAGCCGACGTGCACGATCTTGCGGCCCTCGACCCTCACGTGCCCGGTCCGCACCTCGTCGTTCACGCCGTCGAAGATGCGCGCGTTGCGGATGAGGATGCTCGACCGTTGTTCTCCCGGCATGGCGTGCCCTCCGTGCTCAGTCCTCGATCCGTACGTCGCGGACGCCGGGAACCGTGCGCACCAGGCTGGTCACCACGTGTCGTTCGGCGGTGTCGGTGAACTCGCCCCTGACGACCGCGACGTTGTCGGTCACCTCCACCGACCACTGCCTCCGGTGTCCGCTGTAGGCGTCGAGGACCTCCTGCGCGTACGACGTCACGATGTCGTCCGGCCGCACGAGCGGACGCAACACGTCCCGGCGGCTTACGATGCCGACGAGCACCCCGTCCTCCGCCACCGGCAGGCTTCGCCGCCGATCGGTGAGCATGAGCCGGGCGACGTCGGCGACGTCGGTGTTCGGCGACACGACCTCCACGGGACTCGTCATCACCTCACCGACCCGCGGGGAGGACACGCCGGGATCGCCCTTCGCCCGCTCCGCGGCGCGGAGCGCGTCGCCCTCGGTCATCAGCCCGACCACGTGCTGTTCGGCGTCGACCACGGGCAGACTGGCGAAGCCACCCTCGGTCAGTTTCACGACCGCGTCCACCAACAGTGAGTCGGCCGTCGTCGTCACGACGGGCCTCGACATGATGTCGGACGCCTGCATGCCGCCACCCCTCCCTGTCCGTGCCTCGGATCAGCTTTCCCGTCCCCGCCCCCGTCGTCGAAGGGACTTAGGTCCCGAAGACCGAGGCGCACCCGCGCCGACACCACCGGGCCTCACCCCGGAGCGACGCGGTGGAGCGCCAGCGCGTCCCAGCGATGCACCACGGCGTCCGTCGGCGCGCACACCAGCCGCCCCACCCGCGGGCGAGGACCGGACGGTGCTTCCTCACCGCGGAGCCGGGCCTCCACGAAGGAACGCAGCCGTTCGCCGCAGCGCCGGTAGAAGCGCAACTGGGTGCGACGGCCGAACAGCTTCCATCCCAGGAGCGTGACGCGCCCCAAGGTCGGCGCGCCCTGCGAGTAGCTGGACACCACGAACTCCACCGCACCCGAACGTCGGTGCTTCACCACCTCGTAGGTGACCTTGCCCCGCTCCAGGTGGCCGTCCAACGTCTCGTACGCCCACCCCCAGGACCTGTCCCCGTTGTCGCGGGTCTCGTCGACCACGGCGGTGATCCGAACACCGCAGTAGAAGTGCATCAGGTGGAACCGGGCCTCCAACAGCATGTTCCGGCCGAGGAGCGGGGTCGCGGGGTCGTACACCGCGCGCACGATCTCCGGCGGTGAGAACTCGTAGTCCCGCACCAGCCGACAGGCCAGCTCCCACGACCCGCCCGGTTCGGGAGCACCCGGCCGTTCCGCGGGCAGATCGCAGCGATGGGTGTCGATGTTCCACGCCGGGCGGCGTACCTCGTCGACCGAGTAGTTGATGTCCGCGTCGGCGAGGTCTCGCCATACCCGCGCGGTGTCCAGGCGGCCGAAGACCCAGTCGCGCGTGGGAGTCACTCGACGTCCCGTAGCGATTCGCCGATCAACCACATCGTCGGCGGCCAGAGCCCCACGAAGAGCGCCCGCCGCTCGGCGTTGCCCCGCTGGGACTGGTCCACCGTCTTGGCGCGTACCCACAGCCCGACACACAGCGAGATCGTGAACAGCGACGCCACGTGGAAGTGGATGCTGCGCAGACCTGCTCGGTGCAGTAACCGAATCACCATGTGCCCTCCTCATCGGCTTGTGTCGGCGCGCCCGGCGCGGGTACTCGGTCTGTACCCGTTTCTCGTCGTTCATCGACCTGGAGGACGCCGATGTCGCGATCTCGGCGAGCGGTCACCGTGGTCACGCGGTGGTTGGTGGGGATCGCGCTCGTCACCTGGCGCTACCTTTGGGAGACCACTCCGCTGTACCGGTACGAGTGCCCCGGCGACGACCGGGACGGTCCGCCCCCGATCCCGCCCGAGGTGGTGGACGACGGCGCGCAGTTGGTCACCGACGGCCACGGTCCGTTCTTCCATCGGCGGTTCGGCGTCCGTATCGCGGACGCCGACCTCACCGCCGAACGCCTCATCGACCGCGTCGTCCACGACTTCAAACACTTCGTGCCCACCGAGGTGGTCGACATCCACTCCGGCGGGAGCACGGGCAAGGGACTCGATGTCGGTGACGAACTCCTGGTGGAGATGCCGGGGCCGTGGAACGGCCCGGTGCGGGTGGCGCATCGGGACGCCACGTCGTTGCGGCTGGTGACCCTGCGCGGGCATCTGGAGGCGGGACAGGTGCAGTTCAGCGCTCACGAGGACGGCCCGGACCTGGTGTTCGAGATCGAGCTGTGGGCCCGGCCCGCCAGCCGCCTCGTGCACCTGCTCTACTCCCGGCTGCGGCTGGCCAAGGAGGTGCAGCTCAACATGTGGGTGCGGTTCTGCCTGGCCGCGGTCGAGACGTCCGGGGGACGGCTGCTCGACGGAGTGCGCATCGACACCCGCCGGTGCGAGCCCGCCGTGGCGGGGTGCTGAAGGCCCGGCCAATCCCCGGTGCGCGGGAGGACGTCAGTAGTCGTCGCGGCCGGTGAACTGTTCCTCCAGGAGTTCGGCGGAGCCGGTCACCAATTCCAGCGGATCGACGAACTCGTTGATGTCGAGGTTGATCAAGGGCAGGGAGTGCCGCAGGACGAGATGCTCTCCCATGAGCACGAGTCCGCCGACCACGATGGTATTGCCGATCTCGGTGAGCACTTCCCGGAGGTCGACCTGATCGACGCGGGCGAACGGCGTCGCGATCTGGACCCATTCCTCCTTGCGGTCGAGGATCTCCCTGGCGATGACCACGACCTGTGCCCGGTCGTCGTCGTAGGAGAGTCGGATTCGGATCTCGTCCGGCTCCTCCCGGACCACGTGATAACTCTGGCGGATGTAGGCAGCCAGGTCGTCCCACGTCGCCATCCGGACTCCTTCCCCCAGTGCGTCGACGGGCTTACGGCGCCCGGTGATCGAGACTAGCGCGTCCGGGGGCAAGATCGGGGCGTGAAACGTCGCTTTCTCGCTCTGCCCCTGGCGGTCGCGCTGAGTGCCTGTACCGCAGAGCCGGAGCCGCCCGCGCCACCCCCGACGCCGTCGGAAACCTCCACGGCGCCCACCTGCCCGGACAGCGGGGTGCGCGTGTCGGTGGGCGTGGAGGAGGCGGCGATGGGGGTGCGGGTGCTCGGTCTCGACCTCATCAACTGTGGTGACGAGCCCTACCACCTCGACGGCTACCCGTCGTTGCGGGTGCTCGACGCCGAGGGAAAGCCGTTGGACGTCCGGGTCCGGCACGGTGCGGAGGGGATCGCCACCATCGACAGGTTCGAGGAACCGCCCGAGCCGCTGACCCTGCGGCCGGGCGACGGGGCCGGGGCACACGTCGTGTGGCGCAACACCACCACGAGCGGTACCCCGGCGGTCGGCGACACGTTGGTGCTCGCGCCCGTGGCGGGCCGGCCGTGGCAGCCCGTGGAGCTGGACGACCGGTTCCCGCACGGATTGCACCTCGATCTGGGTGACACGGGCACGCTCGGGGTGAGTGCGTGGCGCCGATGACGAGGCGACCGGAGGTCAGTGGGCCGGGTCGACCTCCAACTCCTCGGCCGCGTGGTCGCCGTGGGATTCGGCGGGGGCGCCGCGACGGACGAACAGGGCCGTGACCACCGCGGCGATCGCGACGCAGCCGGCCGCGACGAACGCGGTGTGGAGCCCGTCGGCGTCGGGACTCACGGCGTCGGGGGCGCTGCCCAGCGCGGCCACGGTGACGAAGACGGCCGTGCCCAGGGCGCCGGCGACCTGCTGCAGCGTGGACAGGATCGCGCTGCCGTGGGAGTGCAGGTGATCGGGCAGCACGCCCAGCGACTCGGTCATCAGCGGGGTCATCATCAGCGACAGCCCCACCATGAACACGACGTGGATGCCGATCACGAACGTGAGCGGGGACGACGGGCCGAGCGTGGTGAACAACCACAACGCCGTGGCCATCGCGATCGCGCCGGGGAGCACGAGGGGACGCGGCCCGAGCCGGTCGTACAACGCCCCCACCGGACGTCCCAGGAACCCGAGGATCAGCCCTCCGGGCAGCACCGCGAGCCCGCTGACGAACGTGGTGGTGCCCAGCACCGTCTGCAGGTAGAGCGGCAGCATGATCGAGCCGACGCCCAACAGACAGATGAACAGCAGACCGGCCAAGGTCACGCCGAGCACGAAGTTGCGGTACGTGAACGGCCGCAGGTCGAGCAGGGCTCGGTCGTCGCGTTGCAGGCGGAGCTGCCGGTAGGTGAACGTGGTGAGCGCGGCGACGCCGACCACGACGGGCACCCAGGGCGGCAGCGTGTGCGTGCCGCCACCCGATTCGCCGATCGAGGCGAGGCCGTAGAGGAGGCCGCCGAACCCGAGCGCGGACAGCAGCACCGACACGACGTCGAGCGGTACCTTCCTGGTGTGGCTGTCCAGGTGGAACCGAGCCGCGCCCACGGTCAGGGCGATCACCGCCAACGGCAGCACGAGCCAGAACATCCAGCGCCAGCCCAGGGACGACAGCAGGGCGCCGCCGATGGTGGGGCCCACGGCCGGGGCGACGGCGATGACGATGGTGATCGTGCCCATCGTCGCGCCCCGCCGCTCGGGCGGTACGAGGCGCATCACCGAGGTCATGAGCAGCGGCACCATCACGGCGGTCCCGCAGGCCTGCACCACTCGACCGACCAGCAGGACGCCGAAGCCGGGGGCCAGGGCACTGAGCAACGTGCCGGTGCTGAACAGGCTCAGCGACGCCAGGAAGATGTGTCGAGGGGTGAAGCGTTCGAGCAGGAAACCGGTCATCGGGATGACGACCGCCATCGTCAACAGGAACCCGCTGGTCAACCACTGCACCGTGGTGGTGGTGACTCCCAACTCGACGGTCAGGTCGCGGAGCGCGACACTCAGGATCGTCTCGTTGAGAATCATGACGAACGCCGAGGTGACCAACACCGCGATCAACGCGTTGTTCCGGGCGGTGGGATCGCGGTCGGGCGCCCCCGGTCTCGGGCGTGCTCTGTCAGTCATGAAGATGGCAACCTTGTCACACGAGTAGGTTCGCGACGGGACTGGTGGAGACGCCGGAACGAAACACGGTGTCACGGCACTGACTCCCCCGATCATCGAGCCTAGCCCGGACGGACGAGCGGCAGCGACGTATTTTCCGCTCGCCCGTCGTGGTCTTCGTCCCAGCGGCACCGACTCCTCACCAGCAGCCGACGTCGAGGTGACGCCGACCACCACGCCGCTCGTCACCTCGTCGGGGACGGGGAACGCACACGAGCGCGTCGTGGTCGGTGAGCGGCGACGTCAGGAGAGCGAGGTCGGCGGCGTCCGCCCGTACGGACGTGGCGGCCGGTGGTGTGGACCCGCCGCCACGGAAACGGCTGTGGCCGTGTGCCCACGGGTGCTCGCCTCGTCGGCCACCCGCGAGCCGACCGTTCCCGTGGAGCCGAGGCCGAGCGGCCTCATCGCTCGGCCTTTTCCACCGGGGCGTCGCCGAGGGGAGAGCGGGTGCGGGGTGTCCACTGCCCGGCCGTGACGGCCACGAGGGCGAGGGCGAAGCCGACGAGCTGGACGCTTCCCAACGTCTGGTGCAGGACCAGGGCCCCGAGCAGCGCGGCGACGACCGGCGAGAGCGGGCTCAACAGCGCGACCGACGTGACGGGCAGCGTGGCGAGGCCGCGGAACCACACGACGTAGGCGAGGAGTCCACCGACGAGCCCCAGCCAGAGGTAGCCGAGGACGGCGGGGCCGTCGACGGAGGACGGGACGCCTTCGACGACGAGAGTGACGGGAAGGAGGAACAGACCACCGCTGGTGAGCAACCACGAGGCGAACGCGGTGGGGCTCACGTCGTCCGGTCGGCCCCACCGCTTCGTGAGGATGACACCGACCGCCATGCTCACCGCACTGCCCAGTGCCGCGAGCACGCCGACGAGGTCGAACGCCGCCGCCTCCGGGCGCAGCACCACCATCGCCACCCCGGCGACACCGGCGACCGCCCACGCGACCCGCCAGACCGGCGGTCGTTCGCGGAGCACCGGAATGGCCAGGACCACGACGATCAGGGGCTGGGTCGCGCCCAGGATGGCCGCCACGCCGCCGGGCAGCCGCTCGGCGGCGACGAACAGCAGCGGGAAGAACAGGCCGATGTTGAGGACGCCGAGTACCGCCGCGCGGGTCCACCACACACCACGCGGCAGTGTACGGGCCAGCGCGAGTCCGAGGAGTCCGGCGGGAAGGGCGCGCACGAGGGAGTCGAAGAGCGGATGGCCCCTGGGCAACCATTCCGTGGTCACCACGTAGGTCGTGCCCCACACCACGGGGGCCAACGCCGTGCTCGCAAGGTGTCTCGCCCGGCCGGAGCGGGCCGGGGAGGAAAGCAGCTGACTGGTCATGCCCTCAGTCTTCGGGCTGTTGATCAATGAGTCCAACACATCATTGTGATCACATCGATCGTGTTCGATCATGAATAGATGGAATTGCAGCAACTGCGATACGTACTCGCCGTGGCGGAGACGAGGAGTTTCACCAGGGCTGCCGAGCGATGCCACGTGGTGCAGTCGGCACTGAGCCACCAGATCGCGCGTCTGGAGCGGGAACTGGGTGGTCGCTTGTTCGAGCGGACCAGTCGCCGGGTTCGGCTCACCGCCGCGGGAGAGGCGTTCCTGCCCGCGGCGCGCCAGTGTCTCGACGCCGCCGAGCGGGCGGCGGCCGCCGTCGCGGCCGCGCTCGGGGAGGTGCGCGGACAGTTGAACGTGGGGGTAATCCCCACCGTCGCGGCCGTCGACCTGCCGTCCCTGCTCAAGGAGTTCCGGATGCGCTACCCGAAGGCACGGGTCGCGCTGCGCGTGGGAAGCAGCCCGGAACTCGCAGAGCAGGTGAGGCGGGCCGAACTCGACCTCGCCTTCCTCGGACTTCCCGCCACCACCGAACCGCGAGGAGTCGAGGTGCACGAGTTCGGCCGCGATCGGCACGTCGCCGTGGTCGCCCCGGGGCATCCCCTCGCCGAGGCCGAGGAGATCGAACTGAGTCGGCTCGCCTCGGAGGTCTTCGTCGACTTCCCGGCCGGCTCGGCGGGCCGTGCGCAGTCCGACCTGGCCTTCGAGGCCGCCGGTATCGACCGGGAGGTCGCGCTGGAGGTCGGCGCGGTCGACATCATGGTCGAGCTGGTGCGGCGGGGACTCGGCGTGACGATGCTTCCCTCGACGTTCGTCACCGGATTGAGCGGGATCGCCACGATCCCGGTGAGCGACGCCCCGCAACGCGTCGAGTATCTGGTGTGGAGCCGTTCCGAGCCGAGGCCCGCCGCCACGGCGTTCCTCGGTCTGCTCGGCCTGCCCACCGGTTCGTGAACGTCGGACGGTCGTTTTGCCGGAACAGCAAGAAAGTTGGTCGACGGCACCGCCGGAGTCCCACCCTGGGTTCATGACGACGCATCGCCATGAACCCGACCAACGTTCCACGGCGCGGTACTGGGACGACTTCTACGCCGAGAAGGACACCGTGTGGAGCGGCAAACCCAACGAACTGCTCGTGCGGCAGGTGGCGGACCTGCCGCCCGGCACCGCGCTCGACCTCGGTTGCGGCGAGGGAGGCGATGCCCTCTGGCTCGCCGAACGCGGCTGGCGCGTCACCGCCGTGGACGTGTCGGACGTGGCGTTGCGACGTGGGGCCGCGCACGCGGTGGCGGCCGGGGTCGCCTCCCGGATCACCTGGCAACGTCACGACCTCGCCGAGTCGTTTCCCGAGGGCACGTTCGACCTGGTGTCCGCGCAGTTCCTGCACTCCCCGGTCGCCGAGGAGGGCGAGCGCGAGAGCGTGCTGCGGCGGGCCACCTCCGCCGTCGCGCCCGGTGGAGTGCTGCTTATCGGCAGCCACGCCGGATGGCCGTCGTGGGTGACCTCGCCTCCGTTCGAGTACCGGTTCCCGACCGTGCGCGAGATCGTGGACGCGCTGCGCCTGCCGCCTCGCGGCTGGACCGTGGAGGTCGCCGAACTCGTCGAGACCGAGTTGCCCGACCCCGAGGGTGGACCCGGTCACCGCACCGACAGCGTGGTGCGGGTGCGCCGCCTCTAGTCCGGGGTCCCTCCCGCGTGGCGGCCCCGTCGCGCGCATTGTCCGCTTTCCCGATCTCGGGTCAAGGGTGCTGGCAAAACTCTGCCGACGACCGGGCGCAAAACCGGCGGAATTCGTACACTTCGGACGCCGAAGCGGAGAGCGAGACGGACTGGGAGCGATTTGTGTGCGCATCGTGTGACGGCGTGGACCGGACAGACCAGGAGTCACGAGGCGACGGACTGTCCCGGCGGGCGTTGCTGATGGGTACGGGACTCGGGATCGGACTCGGTGTCCTGGGGCTCGGTCTACCCGTCGCGCGGGCCGCGACGGCCCGGAACGGGGCGTGGTGCAATCCCGCGCTCGGATACTTCCCCAACGGCGGTCACTTCGGTGCTCCCAGGGGCGGGGCGTCACACGCGGGACAGGACGTCACGAACTCCACCGGCACGGCCGTGTACGCGGCGGCGGCGGGCACGGTGATCCGTCGCCAGTGGGGCGGTGGGCTCGCCGGGCGTACCGGCAACGGGATCGTCATCTCCCACGGCGGGAACCTCTACACCTACTACGGACACCTCAACGCCTACCGGGTGTCGCTGAACCAGAAGGTGTCGGCCGGACAGCGCATCGGCGACATGGGGGCCACGGGCAACGTCACCGGTCCACACCTGCATTTCGAGACCCACGCCGGCGGACTCGGCGCGGTGGTCGACCCGGTGACGTTCATGTCCGCCCGCGGGGTCGACCTCGGTGGCGGGTGGCCGAGCCTCGACCCCGGCGCGAGCGGCCAGCGCGTGCGGGTGATCCAGCACCTGCTCAACCAGCGTGGACACGGCCTGGTGGTGGACGGTTCGTTCGGCTCGGTCACCACGAGCGCCGTGAAGCGTTTCCAGAGCGCGAGTGGCCTGGTCTCCGACGGTCAGGTGGGGCCGAAGACGTGGCCGAAACTCGTCTACTCGCTGCAGCAGGGCGCGAACGGACACCACGTGAGGGGACTGCAGACGGCGTTGAACAAACGCGGTGCGGGGCTCGTCGTCGACGGCGACTTCGGGTCCGTCACCAACACCGCCGTCCGCAACTTCCAAAGTGTCAACCGCTTGGTCGTCGACGGACTCGCGGGCGCGATCACCTGGCGGGCACTCGTCGGCTGATCGTCCGGAACGGACGAATCGGGGGCCACCACGACTCGATGGTGGCCCCCCGACGGGCCGGTCCCGACTTTCGAGGGTTGTCCGGCACGTTCGCGCTCGGCCAGCCTCACGGGCATGGGCTCATTACGTCGGGGAATTACCGCGGCAGCGGGACTGTTGTTACTTGCCTCGGCCGTGCCGGCGGGCGCGGCGCAGCACGACGGCGATCGTGGTCTCTACGCGGTCCGCGGAACGGATAAGGCCGATCGGACGGCGATCGCGCGGTCCGGTGTCGATGTCTGGGGCGTCCGAGGCGACACCCTGACCTTCGCCGCGGATTCCGCGCAGGCGCAGGCATTGCGCGGTCAGGGCTTCGAGCTGGAGAAGGTCGGTGACGTCGACGCTCTGCTCGCCGAGCGCAATCCCGACGTGCGGACCGCGGTCGACGAATTCCCGCCCGGCGACGAGGGCTACCACACCTACACCGAGCTCACCGAGGTGCTGGAGCAGGCCGTCGCCGACCACGCAGACATCGCCTCGCTGTCGAGCGTGGGCGACTCGTACGAGGGTCGCGCGCTGCACCTGATCAAGATCAGCGACAACGTCGCGCAGGACGAGGACGAACCCGAGGTGCTGTTCACGTGCAACCAGCACGCCAGGGAACACCTGACCACGGAAATGTGCCTGCGGATCGTCGAGCGCTTCACCGACGAGTACGGCAGCGACCCCACGGTCACCGAACTCGTTAACACCCGCGAGATCTACGTCATCCCAACCGTCAACCCGGACGGCGCCGAGTACGACATCGAGGGCGGCCGGTACAAGGGCTGGCGGAAGAACCGGCAGGGCAGCGGCACCGACCTGAACCGCAACTGGGGCTACCAGTGGGGTTGCTGCGGTGGCTCCAGCGGCTCGCCGTCCAGCGAGACCTACCGCGGTCCGTCCGCGTTCTCCGCGCCCGAGACGGCGGCCGTCAAGGCGTTCGTCGACTCCAGGGTCGTCGGCGGCGTCCAGCAGATCAAGGCCCACCTCGACTTCCACAGTTACTCGGAGCTGGTCCTGTGGCCCTACGGCTACACGTACGACGACTCGAACGAGACGATGTCGCCCGAGGAGGCCGAGCGTTTCCGGGAAGTGGGCGAGGCGCTCGCGGCGAGCAACGGCTACACGCCGCAGCAGTCCAGCGATCTCTACATCACCGACGGCTCGATCAACGACTGGATGTGGGCCGAGCACGGCATTCTCAGCCTGACGTTCGAGATGTACCCGTCCGGCGGCGGTGGTTTGGACGGGTTCTACCCGCCCGACGAGCGCATCGAGCCCGAGACCGAGCGCAACGACGAGGCCGTGGAGATCCTGCTCACCGAAGCGGGTAACCAGGGCTGACGTCGACCGGACCGGGGGCGGTGGCGCGATCCGTCACCGCCCCTTTTCCCGTCCCGGAGTCACGAGGCGGTGCAGCGAGGGCACGGCGCGTCGACGTCCGGCACGAGGTGGTGGCACTCGGGGTGGAAGAACCGCCGGGACGCCCACCGGAGCGGCCCGACGACTCCGGCGACCAGCACGACCAGCCCGAGCAGCACCCAGCCCGTCACGAGGAGGGCCAGCCCGAAGGCGAACCCGCCGAGGACCGAGAGCGTCAGCCACATCGATGTCGAGTCCTCGGGGGACATCATGCGGCGCAGGGAGCGGTCCAGCAGTGGATCGTCCGTCCGCAGCTCCTTTTCCAGCAGCCGGAGATTCGCGAGTTCCTCCTCGGTCAGCGGCATTCGTTCACCCATGTGTTCATCCATTCGATCACCCGAGGAAAAATGCGCAGGCTCGACCCCGTCGGGATTCACGAGAACGAGCGTGCGACGGCGCGGACGTGCGAGATCCTCGGTCGAACCCGCTGGTGATCGCAATGGTGGTCGTCACAACACCGTTGTGGTGTCGATTCGATCGTTCCCGTCTCGGTGGCTGATCGAATTCACTGAGTGACCCGCGGAGTCGGTCGCTTTCGGTGATTTCGGGAATTCGACGTCGTGGTGGGTGGGTTCACTCCGGTTGCCGGTAGCGGGCGAGGTAGCGTGCCCGGATGTCGGCCTCCGCCTCGGCCTTGGCGGCGGCGCGGACGCGTTTGCCGGTGCCGTAGTCGTAGCCGTGCTTGCTCAGGCGGTGTTCGGCGTTCTCCTCGGCGAAGGCGAACGAGTAGAAGTAGCCCACGAGGAGGGCCAGGAGTACGAGGCTCAGTCGCAGCCCCAGCGGTCCGGGCAACAGCAGCCACAGCGCGCTCAGCGGACCGACGAGGAAGGTCGTGCGCAGGCCATGTCGCCAGAGCCAGGTCTTGCTCGTGACGTCGTGCAACACCCATTCCCGGTACGACTCGGGGAGGCGTCCTCCGAGGGCGTACCACAACCAGCGGTGCGGGCCGGGGCGGCGCGGCGTACGTGACATGGTCAGCACCCTAACATTTAGCGTGCTAATTAATTAGGATGGTGTGATGCAGATCGACCTGGGAGAGAACCCGCTGGCGCTCGAGAGGCAGGTGTGTTTCGCGCTCTCGGTCGCCTCCCGCAGCGTCATCGGGCTGTATCGGCCGCTGTTGAAGCCCTACGGGCTGACCCATCCGCAGTACTTGGTGCTGTTGGCGTTGTGGGACCGCGAGCCGCGGAGCGTGAAGGCGCTCTGCGAACTCCTGTGTGCGGAACCCGCGACGTTGTCGCCCCTGCTCAAACGCCTGGAAGCGCTCGGGTACGTCAGTCGTCGACGGGATCGGTCGGACGAGCGGTCGCTGTCGGTCGAACTGACGGAGGCGGGTCGGGCGCTGCGGACCGAGGCCGAGAAGATCCCGTATCGGATCGTGGAGCGGCTGGGGATGGAAGTCCGCGAGCTGGAGGAACTGCACACGATGCTGGGCAAGGTCATCGAGGCTACGCGCCGCGCGCCGACTCCCGGCGAGTGACCGTGTCCGCAGCCTGTGCGCGCGTGTCCGCAGGCTGTGTACGGGTGTTTGCAGTTGCCGTACGTCACCGGGGAGGCTTGCGTACAGCAAGTGCGAACACACGTACGTGAAGTGCGGACACGCGCGCGTAACTTGCGGACACGGCGTCAGGGGGAGACGCCCAGATCGGTGCCCTTGGGTTCCTTGATCGCCGCGGCTCCGGCGAAGGACACCACGCACAGCACCATGATGTAGATGCCCACGGAGCCCGACCAGCCGGTGTTCTGCATCAGCAGTTCGGCGATCGTCGGCGCGAACGCCCCGCCGAGGATCGCGCCGAGGGCGTAGCCGATCGACACGCCGGAGTACCGTACCGACACCGGGAAGAGCTCCGCGTACATCGCCGACATGGGGCCGTACGACAGTCCGAGCCCGAACGTGAGGACGAAGATAGCAAGGGTGAAGACGACGATGTTCCCGAGGTCGATGAGCGCGAACAGCGGAACCATCCACACGAACACGAACGCGTATCCGATCTGGAAGGTCCTCACGCGACCGATGCGATCGGACAGTGCCCCGCCGTAGAGGGTGAACACCAGCCATCCCAATGCCGCGACCACGGTGGCGAGCAGCACCGAGGGCCTCGGCAGTCCGAGCTCGGCCGTGCCGTAGGAGATGAAGTACGCGATGACGAGGTACCCCGCGGCGTTGTTGGCCACGAACACCAGCGCGGTCAGCAACACTTCCTTGGCATTGCGGCGGAAGAGGTCCCGAAGCGGCGCCGACGACTCCTTCTTGCGCCGCAACATCTCCTGAAAGACCGGGCTTTCCTCCACGGAACGCCGGATGAGGTAGCCCAGCCCCACCAACATCACGGACAGCAGGAACGGCACCCGCCATCCCCATGCCTCGAACTGTTCGGGAGTGGTCACACTCGTCGTCACCCACAGCACACCCGTGGCCAGAACCAGTCCAATGGGGACACCGATCTGCGGGTAGGCGCCGAACAGGCCGCGCCGGTTCACGGGCGCGTGTTCCACCGCCATGAGGGCGGCGCCGCCCCACTCACCGCCCGCCGAGAAGCCCTGGACGATACGCAGCGACATCAGCACGATCGGTGCCGCGAGCCCGATGTCGGCGTAGGTGGGCAACAGGCCGATGAGAGCGGTCGCGCCCCCCATCGTCACCAGCGTGAACACCAGCATCTTCTTACGACCCAGCTTGTCTCCGTACCGTCCCGCGACGATGGCTCCGAGTGGCCGGAACAGGAAGCTGATGCCGATGGTGGCCAGTGAGATGACCGTGGCGAGGCCGGGGGACGTCTCGCCGACCGGCGCGAAGAACAGGGGGGCGAGCACCAGGCTCGCGGCCTGGGCGTAGATGAAGAAGTCGTACCACTCGATCGAGGTGCCGGCAAGGGTGCTGAGCAACACCTTGCGTTCCTCGGTCGACAGTGGCCTCCGTTCGGAAACCGACAGCGGTGCGGCCATGGGGAACTCCGTTGTTCGGGGAGGCAGCAGGTGCGCAGATACTAAGCACAGAACTCACCGCGCGTCAGCCCCCGCGGGTCACCGATGTTCGCGCGACGAACGTGACGCGACGGTCTTCCGTTCCGCTGGTTCGCGCTCTAGTCTCTGGAACGGAAAGTAGTTAAGACGTTAACCATCGGAGGTGGCGTCGTGGGCCGGAAGGCGTTCGCCTCATCGGCGGATCTGGACGAGAAGGAACAGACGCTGGAGGTGCTCGCCGACGGCGTCTACGCGCTCACCGCGGAAGGCGACCCCAACGTCGGCGCGATCGAGGGCGAGGACTTCCTCGTCTGCTTCGAGGCGATGGCCACGCCGGTGGCCGCCCGTGAGTGGCTGGCCAAGCTCCGGGAGCACACCGACAAACCCGTGCGTTACCTGGTGTTGTCGCACTATCACGCCGTCCGCGTGCTCGGCGCGTCGGCTTTCGACGCCGAGGTGATCGTGGCCCACGAGAACACCCGCGCGCTCGTGGCCGAACGCGGACGCGAGGACTGGGAGAGCGAGTTCGCGCGGATGCCCAGGCTGGCCAAGGACGCGGACTCGGTGCCGGGGTTGACGTGGCCGACGTTGACGTTCTCCGACCGGCTCACCATCGACCTCGGTGGCGATCGTGGCGACCTCGTCCTGCAGTACTGTGGTCGCGGGCACACCGAGGGCGACATCGTGGCGTGGTTGCCGAAGCACCGTGTGCTGTTCGCGGGTGATCTCGTGGAGGCCGAGGCCGCGCTGTACACGGGGGACGCCTACCACCGCGACTGGGCTTCCTCGACTTTAGACCGAGTGAAGGCCTTCGGTGCCGACGCCCTCGTCGGTGGGCGCGGCGCGGTGAGCCACGGCAGGGACGCCGTGGACGCCGCCATCGAACAGACTCGGGACTTCCTGCGCGTGATGATCCGAGAGGTCGGCGCCGTGCACCACGGCGGCGGAACCCTGAAGGAGGCGTTCGAACGCACGCGCGCGGCCCTGGCGCCGCGTTACGGGAAGTGGCCGATCTTCGAACACTGCCTCCCGTTCGACGTCTCGCGCCTGTGGGACGAGTTGTCCGGCATCGAACGCCCCGTGATCTGGACCGCCGAACGTGACCGTGAGGTCTGGGACCTGTTGCAGGATTGAACCGACGGAGGCGATGACCGTGCGAGACCGCAGCGTGGCGGTGATCGGTAACGGCCCGGTGGGACAGACGACGGCGCTGCTGCTGGCGCGCTGGGGGATCCCCGTGGTGTTGCTGGACGGTCGTCCGGCTCGCGACCCGGTGGGGTCCAAGGCGATCTGCCAGCAGCGCGACGTCCTCGACGTGTGGGAGTCCGTGGGCGCGGGGCGCCGTATCGCGGATGAAGGTGTCACGTGGTCGACAGCGCGGACGTTCCATCGGGACACCGAGTTGTTCGCCCTCACCCTGCAGGACGCGGGCACGTCGGTGTTCCCGCCGTTCGTGAACATCTCGCAGTCGCGGGTCGAGGAGATCCTGGACGAGAAGATCGCCGAGCAGCCGCTCATCGACGTTCGCTGGGGGCATCGGGTCACGCGGATCGAGCAGGACGCCGACGCGGTCCGGCTCGTCACCGACACGGGAGCCAGCGTCGTCGCCGACTACGCGGTCGCCTGCACGGGCGCTCACTGCGAGGACCTACGGCGGTCGTTGGGGGTGCGGTTCGAGGGCCATTCGTTCGACGACCGCTTCCTCATCTGTGACATCCGCGCCGACCTCCCCGGATGGGCGCGGGAACGGCGTTTCTGGTTCGACCCCGTCTGGAACCCCGGACGGCAGGTGCTCATCCACCCCTGTCCCGACTCGACGTTCCGCATCGACTGGCAGGTGCCCGGAGACTACGACCTGGCCGAGGAGGAACGCAGCGGCGCGCTCCACGAGCGCGTCAGAGCCATCGTGGGGGAGGCCGACTACGAGATCCTGTGGAAGTCGGTGTACCGGTTCCACTCCAGGGTGGCCGACCGTCTGCGGGTGGGGCGGGTGCTGCTGGCCGGTGACTGCGCGCACCTCATGTCGCCGTTCGGCGCGCGCGGACTGAACTCGGGCGTGGCCGATGCCGAGAACGCCGCGTGGAAGCTCGCGTACGTGCTGCGCGGCTGGGCCGACGAGAGCCTGCTCGACACCTATCATGCCGAGCGGCACGCGGCGGCGGTGGAGAACCTCGACGTCACCACCGCGACGATGAACTTCCTCGTGCCCCACAACGCCGAGCAGCGAGCCCTTCGGGAGTCCGTCCTGGTGGGGGCGGCCACCGACCCCGCCCTGCGGGCACGGGTGGACTCCGGCCGGTTCTCCGAACCGTTCTGGTACGTGGACTCGCCGCTCACCACGCCGGATGTGACCCGCCCGTTCGCGGGGCGCCCACCGAGGGGGCAGGTTCCTCCACCGGGGCCGGGGATCCTCGTGCCCGACGTGCCGGTCTCGGCGCCCGGTGCCACCCGACTGCGGGAGCTGCTCCGCGACGGGTTCTGCGTGCTCGCGGCACGGGACGCCGAGCTGCCCGACGTGTCGTCGGTGCCCTGGCCGGTGCGGGTGGTGTCACTGCCCAAACTCGACCCGGACGGCGTGGTGTCCGACACGCTCGGGATGCGTCGCGGGGAGCTGTGGCTGGTGCGGCCCGACGCGTACACGGCCGCTGTCGTCACCGAGACCACGTCGTTGTTGGAGGCGATGCGACGCGCGGTCGGCGGCGCCCCAACCCCCGCATCGGTGTAATCCACATCGTGAGACACGGCCCCCGCGCGAATTAGCCTCACTGAGGTATATCGCAGGCTTTCGCGCTGGGAGTGTCCGTGTCCGCATCGACCGACCACACGTCGACCGGGGTGAGTCGCACCACCCTGCTCTTCTCGCCGACCTCCGTCGCGCCTTCGCCGCCGGAGCCGCTCGGCCGTGTGACGAAGGGGCCGCTCGTCGTCGCGGGACTGCTCGCGGTGGCGCTGAGCTGGTACGTCTGGTCGGTTCACGGCGCGAAGTTCGGCGCGCTGCTGGTGATCGGGCTCTTCCTCGGTGTGGCGTTGTTCCACTCGCGGTTCGGGTTCACCTCGGCGTGGCGGCAGTTGATAGCCGTGGGCAACGGGGAGGGGCTGCGGGCCCACGCGCTGCTTTTGGGGACCGCCACCACCCTCATCGCGTTGGTGATGGTCAGCGGCGCGGGACTGTTCGGCTCCACACCGTCGGCCTCGCCCGGAGCCATCGGGCTCCCGCTGTTCGTCGGGGCGGCGTTGTTTGCCATCGGCATGCAGATCGGCGGGGCGTGCGCGTCGGGCACGCTGTTCGCGGTCGGCTCGGGGCAGTCGACGATCGTGTTCACCCTCGGCGGATTCATCGTGGGCTCGGTGTTCTACACGTGGGCTTTTCCCGCGTTCGACGGGTGGCCGGAGGTGCCGGGGGTGCTGCTGTCCGACCACCTCGGTTGGTTCGGCAGCTGGGCGGTCACGATCGCCGCGCTGCTCGCCGTCGTGGTGGTGAGTCGTCTCGTCCAGGCTCGGCGCAACCCGCCGCCCCTCGCGCCCGTACCGTCCGCCCGAGGTATCGCCCGAGTCGTGCGGGGGTCGTGGCCGAAGCTGGTCGGCGCCGTCGTGCTCGGTGCGCTGGCCGCCGCCGTGATGGTGGTCTCCGGAGGTATTTGGGGCGTCACCACGGCGTTCGCGCTGTGGGGTGCCAAGCTCCTGCAGGTGCTCGGCCTGCACCCCGAGACCTGGGAGTTCTGGCAATCCGACCGTTACGCCGAGATGCTGGCGAACCCGGTGCTGACCGAGAAGACCAGCCTCACCAACATCGGCATCATCCTCGGCGCGGCCGTCGCCGCCGCGGCGGCCGGTGCCTGGAAGCTGCACACCACGATTCCGTGGCGCACCGCGCTGGGAGGTGTGCTCGGCGGCATTCTCATGGGCGTGGGAGCGAGGCTGGCCGGCGGTTGCAACATCGGCGCCTACCTCGGCGGCATTTCCACGGGTAGCCTCCACGGGTGGCTGTGGGCGGTGTTCGCGCTCGCCGGAACGTGGGTGGGTGTGAAGTTGCGGCCACTATTCGGGCTCGGTGTTCCCAAGCCCTCCGACAGCGTGTGCTGAAAGGGGCCCGGCTTTGTGGGCCGGGCACCTCGGCCCACCGGATTCGGGACGGGTGCCTCCGCGGCACGCCCCACTCGGTGTGGCCGTGGAACTGGCCGGTGGGATCGCTGTTCTCGGCGACGGCCCAGTCGACCGCCTCGATGAGCATGCCCGACGAGGTACGTCCGGAGCCGCTGGGCGCGCCGATGCCCCGGCGGCGATGGGAAGAGGGCGGCCTCGGGCAGGACGTCGGGGCGTGTCGGCGACTTCGGGACGAAAGCGGCGAAACCGCCGATAACGCCCGCGATCGTGACCAAGATCATGATTACGGGCGGTGACCATCCGAGGTCGATATGCTCTGTGTCACATCTCTGTGACGCAATGTAGTACCTCGACTTCCAGGGAGGACACCGCCCATGTTCAAACGGTTGCTCAGTGCGTTCGGTGTCGGCGGTCCGTCCGTCGACACGGTGCTGGACACCCCTCACGTCGTACCGGGACAGGTCCTCACCGGAAGCGTGCGGATCCAGGGCGGGAGCGCCGACGCGGAGATCGGTGAGATCGCGCTGTCATTGGTGACCCGGATCGAGGTGGAAAGCGGGGACAGCGAGTTCACCGGCACGGGCGAGTTCCAGCGGGTCGTGGTCGGGCACGGGGTGCGAGTTCCCGCGGAACAGCTCGTCGTCGTGCCCTTCCGGCTCGACATTCCGTGGGAGACGCCGATCACCGCCGTGAGCGGTCATCAGCTGCCCGGTATGACGGTGGGCGTGCGCACGGAACTGGTGATCGCCGGAGCGCCGGACAAGGGCGACCTCGACCCGGTGGAGGTGCATCCGTTGCCGTCGCAGGACGCCGTCCTCGAGGCGTTCGGCGAGCTGGGGTTCCACTTCCACAGCGCCGACGTGGAGGCCGGACGGATCTACGGGGTGCCGCAGCAGCTCCCGTTCTTCCAGGAGTTGGAGTTCTACCCGCCCGCCGCGTTCGCGGGGCGGCTGAACCAGGTGGAACTCACTTTCGTCGCCACTCCCCACGACCTCCACGTGGTCCTGGAGGCGGACAAGCGTGGCGGACTGTTCCGACAGGGCGGTGACATGTTCGGTCGGTTCGCGACCTCGCACGCCGAGGCGGGAAACCGCGACTGGACGGGGTTGATCGGGCAGTGGCTCGAACAGGCCGCGGAGCGCGGCCCCTCGGTCTACCACGGAGACCCGGCGTTCGGGGAGTACCCCGGTCCCTACGGGCAGCCGGCCCCCTATGCCCACCCCGACCAGTACCACCACGAGCGCCGGGGTCCCGGCATGGGCGGGGTCATCGCGGGCGCGGCCGCCGGGGTCGTCGGCGGCCTGGTGATGGGCGAGGTGATGGAGGAGATCTTCGAGGGGGACGAGGAGGAAGACTTCGAGGACTGAGGTCGCCGGGCCGGGGTGCCGGCCCCGGCGCGGAGCGTGGTCGGCGGATCACTGACGTCGTGCACCGTGCGGTGGTCTCCGGGGACTCGGTGGCGGGAAAGCATCGAAGTGTTCGAATTGCGGTTGGGCGAGATTCGGTCGGATGCCACCGTAACGGTGTGAAAACGATGTGTTCCGCCGAGCCGGTGGGTGCGGCCGGGCGATTTCGTCACCCGGCCGGGACGCGTGAGCGCCCACGCGGTGCGCGGGCTACTGTTCGACGGGCTTGCGAGGACGGTTGACCGTCGCGGTGCGCGGGGAGCCCTGGGCCGCGGGGACGCGGGTGCGCGCGGCCGCCCTCCCGGTAGTGGGGTTCCCGGCGTCGGGGGCGTTGAACGTCTGCTTGATGCTGTCGAACAGTGTGACCACCGCGCGAGCGGCGGGCAGCAACATTTGTCCTTGGGGGGTCAACCTTGCTCCGGTGGAGTCCCGAGTGAACAGCTTCGCGCGGAGACTGGTTTCCAGACACTTGATCTGGTAGCTGATCGCGGGCTGTGAGTAGCCCAGTGCCTCGGCCGCGAGGTCCATTCGTCCGGCCTCGGCGATCGACACGAACGCGCGGAACTGTCGCTCGTCCATTCCATGCTCCAAACTCTCGTCGGTACAGGAGGATTGGTCGGGGCTCGATGCGCTAGCTCCGCGTTCTCGCGGGCGCGCTTCGACGGAACGCCGGGGCACAGCGGGGGACGCCGTCGGTTGGGGGCGGGCGCCTTACGGCTGTGGTTTTCATACCTTTTGCCATCCCTGTCCTAATGGCGGTCGGTGAGCGGCACCAAGGAAACCGCACGGTGTGATGACCATGCCAGCGCTTGTGATGGCCGGAAAGGGTCACGGCGTGTCAGGAACGGGACATAACCAACCTTCGGGTTCGCCCGAATGGACCAATCTGTGAATAATTCTCGTACTCGGAGTGTCGTCGGGGTTCGCGCGGTGCCCGAGTGAGCCGCCTCCGTCCGATGTGACATTGAGTTACGGAGCTGCGGCCCGAGGTGCGACGAATGGCGCAACGGCGTTCGACCGAACGTTCTCTTTTCCTGCTCCGAACGGCGGTCTCATGGTCGTGGGTTCGAATCTCGGTGGACACGGAGCGAGACAAAACGTCCCTTGACTGTCCTCAAAGGACAAATTTGTCGCGGGTGCGGCGATGACACTGTGAGTACTGCTCGTCGACCGTGCGGTGCTGCTTGCCGAACGGTGCCCCTCGCCCAGTGGAACCGAGCGGTGGGTACGTACGTCGAACGGTGGCGAAAGCCTCAGGCGAGACCCGTGGGAGTTTCATGAGTGACGAGCACGACCCGGACGACGTTGCCGAGACGGCGTGCCGATTCACCGACACGGAGCTGGCGATCTACCTGTTCCTTCTGCAAGGCCCCGCGTCGTTGCCCGACTGTTGCGCCGCCACGGGGTTGGAGGAGGGGGAGGTGACGCGGGTTCTCGAAAGCCTGTCCCAGTCCAAGCTGGTACAGCCGTTACCCATCCAGCCCCCACGATGGCGTGCGGTCGCTCCCAATCTCGCCTTTTTGAACTTCCTGTCGAAGTTGCGCGCCGAGTACGCGAAACTGAGCAGACAGACCACGTCGTTGAACAACGTGCTCAACGAGTTGCAGAGCGTGATGCGAAGCGACGTGCTCGGGTGCCACTCGGCGGTCGGGGTCGAGAAACTCGCCGACGAGGCGGAGACGCGGACCAAGTTGATCGAGTTGCTCCTGACCGCCCAACACAGCGTGCGAGCCATGCATCCCACGGTCGCCTGGGGCGACGTCCTGGACATGGATTTCTCGGTGGATCGCGCCCTGTACGACAGGGGGTTGGACATCCGCTCCATCTATCCACACACGACGCGAAGGCAGCGGGAGGGGCTGAACTACTTCAGGCGTCTCCGAGAACTCGGGTGTCAGTTCCGGACGACGGTGTCGGTTCCCGGCCGCGTCATCCTCATCGACGACCGGATCGCGGTGCTCCTGCTGCGCTCCCGGCATGACGGCGGCGTCGTCGCGCGCGAACCGAACATCGTCGGTTTCTTCGAGCAGCTCTTCGAGGACACGTGGGACCGGGCGCTTCCGGTGTCGGAGTACGACTACGACAAGGATGTCCGGCGCGAACTCGAACTGCTGGTGCTCATCGAGCTGAGCTCGGGTCGCTCCGACGAGGCGATCGCGCGCAGACTCGACATCTCGACCCGGACGCTCCGCCGGTACATCACCGGGCTCTACGAACGGTTCGGGGTCGAGACCCGCTTCCAGCTCGGGGTCGCGGCGGCCCGTGCGGGCATCCTGCCGGGCGCGCCGGACCTCGAATGAGCTGATCCTTGCCCGGAATCCGGGTCAGGCGGTGCAGGACAACCGGGCGTCACCCCAGTCGGCGTGGTCGTGGTCGATCCCGTCTCCGCCGTCGTGGACGGTCAACGTCAGCAGCTCCACTCCCGCGACCGGGACGGCGAGGGCGTGAGCCCCGTCCGTGCCGTGCAGCGTGGGGGTGGCGGCGAGTCGCTCCCCGTCGCCCCACACCTCGAACGACACCGAACCCTGATCACCCACCTCGTCGTCCACGCCGACCTCGGCGGTGAACTCCGTGCAGGCGTCACCGAGGTAGAACTCCACCGACGACGGCGCGTGCACGCCGAGCCCCTTGGCGTACGTCGTGCCGCCGACGGTCAGCTCGGCACCGTCATCCGCCGCCTGTTCCCCGACGGAGGCGTCGCGTTCCACCGGGCCCCAGCCGTTGCCGCTCGATAGGAACGGCAGGTCGCTGACGAACACCTCACCGCGCGGAGCGTCCGGTGGGACGAGCACCTCGACCGCCCGCTCCACGTGCACCGGGCTCCCGTGTCCCGACGCGCCCGGCACGCGGTACTGCGCCACCACGGGCAGGTCCACGCGGCCGCGCGTCCCGTCCTCGGGCGCCGTCAGCGTCCAGGACCCCGTCAAGGTGTCACCGGAGCGCAGCGAGGAGGTCCGTACCACGTCTCCCTCGGCCTGCCAGCCTTCGGGTACGAAGGGTCGCAACGACACGTCGTGGACGCGCTGTTCCCCGTCGGCGAGGGCGAACTCGGCGCTGACCTCGACGCTGCCCCTGGCGGCACGGTCGCCGACTCGGGAGAGATCGTCAACGTCGTCTCCGGCACCGACGACACCGGGCGCTCGCACGAATCCCGGTGCCGGTCGGCGCGGCAGAGGATCGCGGCGAAGCCGCCGTTGTCCGCCACGGGCACGGTGAGCTCGTCACCGCGGTCGAGCACGTGCGACTCGCGGACCACGCCCGTGCCGTCCTCCCCGTCCCGGAAGAGGTCGACACGCCAGTCACCACGTCCCAGGAAGTCCAGTGACGCGGACACCGTGCGGGCCTCGCCCGCGGTGATCCCGCCGACGAACCAGCGGTCACCCTGACGCCGCGCGATGACCGCCTCCGAACCCGGTGCGCCGGAGAGCAGTTTCGTCTCGTCCCACACCGTGGGGACTTGGTCGAGGAAACGTTGGGCGTCCGGGTACCGGGGGAAGACCTCCGGGCGGTCGGCCGGGTGCAGCAGGCCGCTCTCGAACACCACGGGCAGAGCGATCTCGTGGCCGTCGGAGGTGAAGCGACTGTCCTGCGACAGCGTGACGGGGGTGTAGTCCATCGACCCGACCACGTTCCGCGTGAACGGCAAGATGGTGTTGTGCTCGGGGGTCACGTGGTGGTCGCCGTCGAAGGAGTAGTACTCGGCCCCGCGCACGGCCTCGTAGCTCATCAGGTGCGGCCAGGTGCGTTGCAATCCCTTCGGAATCGTCGAGCCGTGGAAGTTGACGAGCAGCCGGTGTTCGGCGGTGGCGGCGAGCACGCGTTCGTACCAGTCGTGGCGAGAAGCGCCTTCACCGTGGCCTCCGCCGTCGTTCATGAAGTCGATCTTGACGCCTTTGACGCCCCAGTCGTTCAACAACCCGAACCAGTGGGCCATCTCCTCGGCCGTGTCGACCTCCCACCACCGGAACCACAGGAGCACGTCCACCCCCTTCGCACGCGCGTAGCGGGTGACCTCCGGGACCCACGAGGCGTCCCAGCCTTCGTCGATCAGCACGTAGGGCCAGCCGTGCTCGGCGGCGTAGTCGATGTAGTCGCGTTGCCGCTGCGGGTCGCGCGGACTGTCGTGTTCGGGCAGCCACGACCACGCCACCGTGCCCGGCCGGACCCACGAGGTGTCGGAAAGGCGGGAGTCCGGGGCGAGGTCGTCGACCAAAGTGGACTCGGTGACGGTGGCGAGATCACCCACCACGGCCACGCGCCACGGCGTGGTCAGTGGGCCGTCGGACGCGGGCGGCTGCTCCACCAGATCGACCTCGTACCGTCCACTGCCGTGCTCGTGGGCGAGCCTGCTGCCGGGGTAGGCCGAGGAGAGCCCGGACTCGGTGAGCAGGACGTAGGACTCGGCGGTAGAGAACAGCGCGGGGTAGCCGAACTCACCGCTCGGCACCGAACCGGCCGTGGCCTCGAATCGCGGCTCCTCGTACCACGAGCTGTAGTTCAGCATCCAGGCGTCGGCGTCGGTGGGCAGCGTCCACGACGACGCCTCGCGCACAACTCGCGCTCCGTCGGGGGAGGGCAGGCGATAGCGGTAGGCGACCCCGTCGGGTGCCACCCGCACCACCAGGTCGAGCGGCGTGCCGTCCTCGGCGGTGAACGACAGTGTCGTCTCCCTCATGACGGTGTGGCGGTTCCGCTCCTTGCCGGTGGTCGTCCGGTAGTGCTCGACCACGGTGCGGTCGGAACGCCCCGTGAACGTCAGGTCGTCGCTGAGATCGATGTCCTCGGTCACGACACCGAGGTCGGAGGCGGGGAGTACGGTCCGGCCCCCACGCGTGATCTCCAGGGAGGGAGCCCCGTCGGACAGGCTGATCACGGCGGTCAGGGGCGAACCGGGGCCGGTCACACTCCACGTGCTGTCGTCGGCGGAGGCGGGAACGGTCGTCGTGGTGCCGACCACCGCGGCAATGGTCCCCACCGCCGCGACGCTGCGTGCGGCTGCCCAGGGCATTGTTTACTCCTGTCCAGTTATGTTGGATAGTGTGGGCTCCGCGGAAGTTACTGTGTGCGTTCCTGTTCGTACAGGGCCGTTCGCGGTAATCGGTGATGGTTTGTCCGGTTTCGGCCGCCCGGTCCCGAGGTGTGAGCCGGGCGGGGCGCCGAGAAAAGGCGGAAGACTCCGTTCGTGGGCATGCCGAACTCGCCGTCGAACCCGGCTTTCCGTCGTCACTCGGGCCGCGACGGGACGGGAAGAGGAGACGGTCCCGTGGTGGAGCGAGGAGAAGTGCTCCACCACGGGGCCGAACGACATGGACGGGCCGTAGCCCCGTGACGCCCTCGCGGGGCGTGGGTCAGGGATGGATCACGTACACGATGCCACCGGGGCCGCCCGCCACCCCGCCGTCCGCGGTGTGCCGCTGGGTGCGCTGCCACACGGTCTCGAACTGATCGCGTCGGTAGACGTTGCGCACGCCCTCGGTGGTGTCGGACGCCGGGTCGTTGACGATGACATCCCCTTCGGGGGTGAAGCCGATGACCACCATGAGATGACCGTCGGTGCCGTATCCCGCGCCGTCGAGTTCGCTCTCCAGGAAGGACACCGACGTGACGATCGGGATGCCCCTGGCGATGTACCGTTCCAGTTCGGCCAGCGAGTGCAGGCGTGTGACGTGGCCACGCAACCCGTAGTGCGCCGCGTAAGCCGTGTTGAACGGCCAGTTGCCCGTGCCTTCGTAGGAGTAGTCGTAGGTGTGGCGGGCGGCGTGGGCCACCGTCGGGTCCACGTAGTCGTCGGGCAGCCAGGACAGCTCCGACTCGCTCGGGCCGCGACCCCAGTACTCGACGACCATCTCAGTCGACGTGGGGCTGCACCAGCTCTGACCGCCTCCGCCGTACTCGGGGTAGTTGCCCTTGTGGAGGTTCTGCGCGTAGCGCGGCACGGGAAGCTCGATGCCCCTGGCCACACCGGGTTTCGAGATCGGCACCGTGAACCGGTCGGGCACGTCCGACGTCATCGCCCCGACGGCCCGGACGCGCGGGGTGGCCGACGAGGACTCCTCGCGGTGCAACGTCACCCGCAGCCGGTACGAACGGAACTTCACGCCGTCGGCCGCCGCGAGCGTGTCCACGTACACGGCGGCGTGCTCGTCCCGCTGGCCGGCCACCGTGGTGCGCTCGATGTCGTCGTCGCCGAAGGCCCACTTCCCCAGGACGTACCAGGCCGTTCGCTCACCGGTGTCGGTGCGTGCGGAGGCCTCGATCGTCACCCAGGTGCCTTTCGGGGTGCTGGCGTTCCAGGAGGCGACGAGTTCGGTGGCGTCGAACCCCGGCTCGTACCACGGTGAGGTCCAGCGGCCGTACTCCGAGCCGTCGTCGGCCCGCGTCGGGTGGGTGAGGCGGAGCCCCGTGCCGGTGGCCCGAACCCCGTCGGACTCCCCGTGCCGGAACGCGGCCACGCCGGACCACTCGTGATAGTCGATCTCTTCCCGGCCCGTGCCCTCCGCCGCGGCGGCGGGAGCGGTGACCGTGGCCGCGACGGTGACGGCGGCGAGGACGAACGAGAGCAGGCTCCTGCGCATGGCCGGTGATTTTCGTCATTCCCCCACAAGGTGTAAACCGCTTTCCGGGTGAGCGGGACCAGGCGATTTTCGCCTCCGATGCGCGCGAGATACTGCATGGAGAGGCCGCTGTCGTGGCCCGACCCGACTTTCGGTTTTCCCACGAGGAGACTTGAGTGACTGCTCAGATCGAGACGCACGAGTTCCAGGCGGAAGCCCGCCAACTCTTGCAGCTGATGGTTCACTCCATCTACTCGAACAAGGACATCTTCCTGCGTGAGCTCATCTCGAACGCCTCCGACGCGTTGGACAAGCTGCGCCTGGAGTCGTTCCGCGACAAGAGCCTGGACGTCGACATCGACGACCTCCACATCGACCTGGAGGTCGACCGGGTCGCGCGGACGCTCACCATCCGCGACAACGGCATCGGCATGTCGCGTGACGAGGTCGTGGGGCTCATCGGCACGATCGCGAAGTCGGGGACCGGCGAGCTGATCAAGAAGCTGCGCGAGGCGAAGAACGCCGACGGCGCGGCCGCCGGTGAGCTCATCGGGCAGTTCGGCGTCGGGTTCTACTCGGCCTTCATGGTCGCCGACACGGTTACGCTCCTGACGAGGAAGGCCGGGCAGACCGAGGTGACCCGCTGGTCGTCCGACGGCAGCGGCACCTACACGGTGGAGACCGTCACCGACGAGCCCGACTTCGGCGTGGGCACCGCGGTCACCCTGAAGCTCAAGCCCGAGGACGCGGAGGACCAGCTCCACGACTACACCTCCGAGTCGGTGCTGCGCGAGATCGTGCGGCGCTACTCCGACTTCGTCACCTGGCCGATCCGGCTGCGGACCGAGAAGACCAAGGACGGCAAGACCACGCACGAGTGGGAGACGATCAACTCCCGCAAGGCCTTGTGGGCGCGCCCGAAGGACGAGGTCTCCGAGGAGGAGTACCGCGAGTTCTACAAACACATCAGCCACGACTGGCTCGACCCGCTGCGGACCATCTCCGTAAAGGTGGAGGGGACGTTCGAGTACCAGGCGCTGCTGTTCCTGCCCTCCCGCGCGCCGATGGACCTGTACTACCGCGACGCCAAGCGCGGGGTGCAGCTCTACGTCAAGCGCGTCTTCATCATGGACAACTGTGAGGCGCTGATCCCCGACTACCTGCGCTTCGTCAAGGGCGTGGTGGACGCCGCGGACCTCTCGCTCAACGTGTCGCGCGAGATCCTGCAGCAGGACCGCCACATCCAGCTCATGCGGCGGCGCCTGGTGAAGAAGGTCCTCGGCGCGGTCAAGGAGATGATGACCGACGACCGGGTCCGCTACGACACCTTCTGGCGGGAGTTCGGCCGCGTGGTCAAGGAGGGGCTGGTCGAGGACCCGGACAACCGCAAGGCCATTCTCGACATCGCGTCGTTCGCCTCCACCCACTCGGCCGACGACCTGACGACGCTGCGCGACTACCTCGACCGTGCGAAGGACGGCCAGGAGCACATCTACTACCTGACCGGGGCCTCGCGGTCGGTCGTGGAGAACTCCCCGCACATGGAGGCGTTCCGGGCGAAGGGCCTGGAGGTGCTCATCCTCACCGACCCGATCGACGAGTTCTGGGTCGAGCAGGTCGGCGAGTACGAGGGGAAGAAGTTCACCTCGATCGCCAAGGGCCAGGTCGATCTCGACACCGGCGACGAGGAGTCCGACTCGGAGGAGAAGGTCGACGAGAGCAGCTTCGACAAGCTGCGGGAGTGGTTGAAGACCACGTTGTCCGACCACGTCAAGGAGGTGCGGCTGTCGAACCGGCTCACCACCTCGCCCGCGTGCCTCGTCGGCGACACCCACGACATCCCGCCCGCGCTGGTGAAGATGTACCAGCAGGCCGGGCAGGAGGTGCCGATGGCCAAGCGCATCCTGGAGCTGAACCCGAAGCACACACTGGTGACGGGACTCCGCGACGCCCATGCCGCGAACGCCGAGGCACCCGCGTTGGCCGAGACGGCGGAGCTGCTGTACGGCATGGCGCTGTTGGCCGAGGGCAGCGAGCTGCCCGATCCGCAGCGCTTCACCACGGTGCTGGCCAACCGCTTGGCCGGGGCGCTGTAGCCGACGCGCCGGGGTCCCGGATCGGCCGTGGCGCGGGTCCGGGACCCGGTGGACCATCCTGCTTACTATAGCTGTAGTACCGCGCCGTCCGTCGCGATCTCGGCACCCGCCTCGATCACCGCGGCGTGCGCCGCCGACGTCGGGTCGAGCACCGGGTTCGTGTTGTTGACGTGCGTGTAGAGCCATCGTGTCCGGCCCCGCCTTCGGCCGATGCGGGCGAGACTGCCGTGCGGACCCGCGAGGGGAAGATGCCCCATGCCGCGTTGGGCCGGTGAGCCGACGTCGCCGTGGGTGGCCGTGGCCATCTCACCCGGCTCGTGGAAGGAACCGTCGAGCAGCACGTAGTCGGCTCCGGCGCAGAACTCGTCGAAACCGTCCGGCCAGCGCGCCAGGCACGGCGCGTACACGAGCACGCCGCCGGTGACGAGGTCCGTGAACCGGTACGCCACCACCCACGGCCCCTCCGCGGGGACGTCCGCCGCATACTTTGGTCGCTTGTCGCTCACGGGGAGGACGTCCACCCGCAGACCGTCCAGCAGCACGCCGTCGTTCGACGCCCGCCACGTCCACGGGCGGTAGGAGGCGACGATCTCCCTGGCGGGCACGCTGCCCAGCACCGCCTCCGGGGCCCACACGGCCAATCCCTCGGCTTCCTTCAACTGGAACAGCCCCAACGTGTGGTCCAGCTCGCCGTCGGTCAGGAACACGCCCCGCAACGGCGTCTGCCGCGGTCCCGGTCCCGGTGCCAGCGCGGCGCAGGTGGTGAGCTGGTGCCGGAGGTCCGGGGAGGCGTTGACCAGGTACCACTCCGTGCCGTCGCCGCTGATCGCGAGGCAGTCCTGGGTACGAGGCGCGGTGCTTCCCTCACGCGCCGCGCGGCAGTTGCCGCAGGCGCAGTTCCACTGTGGTACGCCACCGCCGGCCGCGGTGCCCAGCACGACGATCCTCATACCCGTCCCCGCATGACGAACTCGTCCGGTGCGGCCGGTGCGTCGAGCAGCGCGTCGACCCGGTGCCGGTCGGGGGAGCGGTGACACACGGGGTCCGTCGCCGCGGCGTCCCCGGTGAGCGCGAACGCTTGGCAGCGGCAGCCCCCGAAGTCGATCGTGCGGCGCTCGCAGCTTCGGCACGGCTCCCGCATCCAGTCCTCGCCCCGGTAGGCGGTGAACGCGGGCGAGTGGTACCAGATGTCGGCGAGCGGCGTGTCCCGCACGTTGGTGAACGTCAGCGTCGTGATCGTCGAGGCCGCGGGGCAGGGCAGGGCGGTACCGTCGGGAGCGATCGTGAGCTGGTGTGCTCCCCAGCCTCCCATGCACGGTTTCGGGAACCTCTCGTAGTAGTCCGAGAGCACGTAGACGATCTCCATGCGGCCCCGCGTGCGGCGCTTCGCGTCCCGCACCACGGTCTCCGCGGCGGCCAGTTGCTTCCGCGTGGGAAGCAGCGCGGGCCGGTTGAGCGCGGCCCACCCGTAGAACTGGGTGTTCGCCAATTCGAGCCGATCGGCTTCCATACGCTCGGCCAACGCGATGATGTCGGCCAGCTCGTCGTGGTTGGCGCGGTGCAACACCACGTTGACGCTGAGCGGCAGTCCCAGCTCGCGGACCAGCCGCGCGGCCGCGAGCTTGCGGTCGTGGGCCTTGGCGCCCGCGATCCGGTCGGCCAGAGTGGGGGACGCGGCCTGCATCGACAGTTGCACGTGCGCGAGGCCACGGTCGACGAGATCGGCGAGCCGCTCACGGGTCAGCCCGAGTCCGCTCGTGACGAGGCTGACGTAGCAGCCGAGGTCGGCGGCCGCGCTCACCAGCTCCGGCAAGTCGCGGCGCGTCAGGGGCTCTCCCCCCGACAAGTGCACCTGGAGCACCCCGAGATCGCGGGCCTGGCCGAACACCGACGTCCACTCGGCGGTGTCGAGTTCGCAGTCCCGCGCGGTGAGTTCGACGGGATTCGAACAGTACGGGCAGCTCAGTGGGCAGCGATGGGTCAATTCCGCGAGCAGGCCGATCGGTGGGTTCCCGGTCATGTCCACGTCACCACCCCGCGCTCGGCCAGCCGGTCGAGCACCGCGCGGACGTCCTCGGCCACCACCCCGTCGTAGCGCGAGCGCAGCGCCCCGACGATGCCGTCGAGGTCGGTGTCACCGTCACAGTGGCGCAGCACCGCGGCCGCGGTGTCGTTGAGCACGAGTACTCCCTCCGGGAACAGCACGACATGGCGCTGTCGTGTCCGGTCGTAGGCCAGCCGTACGCCTCGCCGCAGCGTGGGCCGCGCCGCCGCGTTCACGGGCTATCCCTTCGTGGCGCCGTCGATGGCGTCCAGCAGCGCGCGCAGGACGTCGCACTTGAACGCGAGCGCGGCCACAGCGGCGTCCTGCTGCTCTCGTGTCACGCAGTGGCGCACGACGATGTCGAGCGTCTGCCTGCCCTCGTCGCTGACGGCGTCGAGGCGTTCGGTGAAGTAGGCCAGATCCTCGCGACGGATCCACGGGTAGTGCGCGAGCATGTCACCGACGCGCCGTCGCATGAGGGCGGGGGAGAACATCTCCGTCAGTCCCGATGCGACCGCCTCCACCCAGGGGCGGGTCCTGGCGAAGTTCACGTAGGCGTCGACCGCGAAGCGGGCGCCGGGCGTCACGTGTCGCTCGTCGAGCACTTCCTCGCGCGAGAGGCCCACGGCCTCGCACAGTCGCAGCCATCGGGCGGCTCCCCCCTCTCCCTCGGCGCGGCCGTCGTGGTAGACGATGCGGTCGAGCCACAGGCGCCGGACCTCGGGGACGGGGCAATTGCTGATGATCGCCGCGTCCTTCTGCGGCAGCATGCGCTGGTAGTACCACCGGTTGGCGGCCCACAGCCGAAGTTCCTCGCGGGTGAGGTCGCCCGCGTGCAGGCGTCGGTGGAACGGGTGCGAACTCCAGTACCGGGGCTCCAGCCCCCGGAGGGCGGCGACGAACTCCCGTTCCGACATTGGGGGCGCGGGCGAGGAGGGAGCCTCGGTGACGATGGTGGGGGAAGACGGCATGGTGGATCTCCGGAGGTCGCGGGCGGGCACGGTGACGGGGAGGTCCACTGTGCCTCCCCGCCGTCGCGCGTGTTACTCCATCCGGCCGAAGTACGCCGTGACTTCCATCGGGGTCTCGTACTCCTCGAAGTCGGGAGTCGTCCAGAGCTCCCTGTCGGTGTCCCGCATTGTGTGCCTCCCTCGCTCCGAGCGACTGAGATAGCGCTTTCACGCTAATTGATCGGCCTCGCGGCACACCAGGTGTGACGCCGGAGATAGCCCACCTGGCCCAGTGGCGAGGGAGCGCCGTGCGGTCGTGGTTCCCCGGTGCTTCCCGCGATCGGTCACTATGGACGATCAAGCAAGTCCGCGTGCCCCCTTCGGGGCACGCGGACTTGACGTCCACCCGTGCCGCGTCGAAGCTGTTGCCCGACGGTTCGGGAGGCGCAGTGACTGATCGCGAGGCCGGGGAGCCGGGAGGGTGGGGCCGCGGGCCCGCTCGTCGGCGCGCGGTGGGAGTCCCGGATCGTGCGGCCGCCGTGGTCTGGAGTGCCCGTGGAGCGGGATAGCGGCGACGTCCGGCCCTACGGTCGGTGCACGCCGACGTACGGCCGGGACGGCAACTGCCTCACCGAGACCGCGCTGTACTGGCTCGTCCTGTTGGCCCGTCAGCGCCGCACGGAGTTGGCGAAGGACCTCGCGAGCCTCGGCATGTACAGCGGGCAGGAGCAGGTGCTGCTCCAGCGGTGGGACGATCGCGGTTTCACGCAGTCGGAGTTGGCCGAGCGGGTCCAGGCCGCGCCGGCCACGATCACCAGGATGCTCCAGCGCATGGAACGCGCGGGGTTTGTGCAACGGGAGCGCAGGCCGGGGGAACGGGGGAGTCGGGTGTTCCTCACCGAGCACGGCTGGATGGTGCGCGCGACGGTGGAGGCGCTGTGGCTGCGTGCGGAGGAGCGGCTCGTGGCGAACCTGAGCGGCTCGGAGTACGCGTTACTGCGGTCACTGCTCGCGAAGCTGAACGATTGACGAACAGCTCGGAGTGAACAATATTCGTCTCCGTCGACCACTGCTTGTTTAGCTGGCTAAATAAGTGGTCTCGACCGGGGTTATACTTGTTCGTCGCCTTCGGGCGTCCGATCGCTTCGGGCTTCGGAAAACATGAATGCGAACAAGTATTCCTCTCATGTTTTCCGGTCCGGTCGCGGTTTTTCCGTCAACGGCTTCGTGAATATGGGCAAGGGGGACGCAAAGAATGGTCTCGACGAGGTGTCCTGCCGTGATGGAGGCGGTGACGACGGAGCGGGCGTGCGGACGTTCCGGTGGACGTGGGTCCACGGTGGTCGGTGGAACGCGGCGACGTGGTCGTGAGGTGATCTGAATGGACCCGTACTCGTCCTCCTCCCGCGTGTCCACCGTGCGGCACGCCGTCCGGCCCGTCGGGAACGGCGCCGCTCCGGAGGCGTTCGAAACCAAGTCGTCGCGTCATCGGCGGCCGCCGGGCCGTCCCCGCAGCGAATGGGCCAGCCGCGCCATCATTCGAGCCGCGTTGGAGCTGTTGCAGGAGGGGGCGTCCGTCGACGCGCTGTCCGTGGAGGCCGTCGCCGCGAGAGCCGGTGTCGGCAAGGCGACGCTCTACCGGCGCTGGCCCAACAAGGAAGCGGTGCTGCTGGAGGCGCTGGAGTCGCTTGCCGAGCCCCCGGTGCGTATCACCGGCCTCGGCATGCGACAGGAGCTGACGATCCTGGTCGAGGAACTCTGCCGATGGGCCGCGGAGTCGCAGTCGGCGCGGCTGCTGCCTCGGCTGATCGGGGTTCCCGAACTCTACGCGCACTACGTGCGGCTGGTGATCGAGCCCCGTGTCGACGCCATTCGCGAGGTGCTGGACCGCGGTGGTCGACGCGGGGAGCTCGCGACGAACAGCGACGTCGAGACGCTGGTGACGATGATCGTCGGTGCGGTGCTCTCCCGCGTCGTGCTGGGTGGGCGAGCGCCGGAGAACTCCCCCGACGAACGCGCCGGCCGCATCGTCGACCACGTCCTCGCAGGCCACGCCGGGGGCGGTTGAGGCGGCGAGGAGACACCCGGCACTTCGTGGTCGGCCCGATTGATCGAGAACGTCCACGTGCGGTCGCTTGATCAGTAGCATGCTGGACGTGCGCCAACGAACGAACGGTTTCCTCGCCCGCATCAACCTCGTCTCCCGGCGGTTGCGCAGTGAGGCACAGCGGCGGTTGGCGCGCCACGGAGTGCATTCCGGGCAGGAGTTCATCCTGGGATGTCTGTGGGAGCGTGACGGCCTGACGCCGAGCGAGATCGCGACGCGGATCTCCGTCGAGGCTCCCACGGTGACCCGCGCGGTGCGGCGCATGACCGACGCGGGGCTCGTGCGGGTGGACGCCGATCGGGAGGACGGCCGTCGCGTGCGGGTGTGGTTGACGCGCAAGGGAGAGACCCTGCGTCGTGCCGTGCCGGAGGTCACCCGGAATCTGGAGGCCGATGCCTTGGCGCTGTTGTCCGAGGACGAGCGGATTCAGTTGCTCGACATGCTCGACCGTATCGAACGCGCATTGACTCCGCGGCCGGGTCGAACCGAACTCTGATTTCCTTTCCTGTTTGTCGGGGTCAAGTCGATACGATCCGATTTCGTATTGTTGTGAATCGCTCCCGTTTCGTTCGAATATTCGGGTCCACCTTTCTTCGTATTGACATTTGAAACGTCCGTGCGTGAGCCTGAAAAGGAAATAACGGCGAGGGGATCACGATGGCTCGGGTGGCAATCATTTTTTCCGGAACGGGTGACGTCGTCGAATCCACGGTGTCGGCGGTCCGTGCCGGCGCTCTCGCCGCGGGAGCCGACACCAGGGTGCGCAGGCTGCCGGGGCACGACACGGCACCGCTGGACGAGACCCTCGAAGCCCTCGTCTGGGCCGACGGGGTGGTCCTGGGCACGGTGATCTCCGACGGGGTGGTCGCCGAATCGGCCCGGCGGCTGATCGGCGAGGCGGCGCGGCTCCGCACGCGATTGCGGCTCGAGGGCAAGGTCGTCGCCGGTCTCACCGTCGGTGGTGAGGGAGGTCCGAGCAGCCTCGCGGAGGTGTACGAAGGGCTGTTCTCGTGGGGGTGTCTGCTCGTCGTGAACGGGGGTTCCGAGGCGACGGCCGGCATGCCGACCCGTGACTCGGCCGAGCGGCTCGGCCGTCGGGTCGCCGAGGTGGCCACCACCCTGCGTGCCCCGAGGCGTTCTCCACTTCGCCGAGCCGGCTGAGCGCGAGGAAACGTATCCACACTGTCCTGATTCCGACCGAAAGGGAGCGCATGACCGAGCGGGCCGGATATCGTGTGCTGTTCCAGCTCACCCTGAAACCGGGGGCGGAGGAGACGTTCCTCAAGGCCTACGAGGCCGTGCGCTGGGTGGTGGCGAGCGTTCCGGGCCATCTGGGAGACCAGGTGTGTCAGTCCACTGAGGACCCCAACGAGTGGGTGCTCACCAGTCAGTGGCGCAGTGCCGAGGACTTCCTGGCCTGGGAACGGACCCCCGAGCACCGCGCGTTGGCGGCACCCATGATGGCGGTCGTCGAGAAGAGGCGCTCCCTGCGTTACGTCATCCGTCGCGAGACGGTCCGCGAAGTACCCGGACCCGGTGACGCCGTCGACGTCGAATCGTGCTGATCCGGGAGGAGGATCGATGGAACGACATGCTCTGACATTCCCGGTGCGACCGGGGACCGAGGACCGGGTGCGCCGGATACTCGCGAGCTATCCGCGTCCGCGCACCGAGATCGGTGGTGGCAGTCGGCTGCTCGCGACCTCGGTGTTTCTGTGGAAGAACCACGTCGTACGGGTGATCGACGTGGAGGGACCGCTACCGGTGGTGGTGCGACACCTGACGAGCGATCCCGCCATTCGCGAGACCGAGGAGGAACTCAACCCGTTCCTGGTGCGCCCCCGCGACTTCAGCGACCCGGAATCCGTGCGCTGGTTCTTCCGCCGCGCCATGATGACGCGGGTCGTGCACCAGGACGCCGGGCCCCGCCCGTCCGGTTCGCGGGAGGGCCGCACGCGGGTGGCCCTGCGGTATCCCGTGCGGCCCGGCAGGGGGGACGCGGTGGCGCAGATGTTCTCGTGGGGGCAGTCCCTCCCGCTGGGGGCCGCCCTGCGTACCGGCTTGATCGGCACGACCGTGTTCCGCCACGGGGACCTCGTCATCCGGGTCCTCGACGTGGAGGGCGACCCCGATGAGGCGATCGACCGTCTCGGCCCGGCCGTCGTCGGAGGCCCCACCGCGAAGGCGATGACCGAACTGCTGGAGCCGGGATGGAACCTCACCACGGCCGCCGGCCGCGCGCGGTTCCTCTCCGAACAACGCCTGACGTTGGTGACCCACCGCGAGGCGGGCGACGCCACGGAAGGCGCCGAGTTTCCGTCGTCGAGTTGATTGTGGGAGGCATCATGGTGGACACGGTCGAGTCCTCGACCGAGGCGGAACCCGTCGGCGTGCACGAACGTCCGGCCGACCGCCCGTTGTTTCGCGTTCACGAGTCGGAGATCGCCCCGGACCGGCGCCGAGGGGGCGAGCTTCGCACGCTGCTCAGCCCACGCAACGCGGGATCGGTGTCCGGTTTCCTCGGGGTGGCGCGGCTGCGGCCGGGGGAGCGCATCGCCGAGCACTACCACCCGTACTCGGAGGAGTTCCTGTACGTGGCGGACGGGGACCTGACGGTCGACCTCGACGGCGAGCCGTGGAGCCTCGACCGTGGTTCGGCGCTGCTCATCCCCCCGGGCACCCGGCACCGGCTCCGCAACGAGGGGTCCGAACCGGTCCGCGTGATCTTCCAACTCGGTCCCCTCGCCCCCCGTCCCGAACTCGGGCACGTGGACACCGAGTCCGCCACGACCCCCGAACCGGACAGTGGAGGTGGCAGATGACGCGCCGGGTCGCCGTCACCGGCCTCGGGGTCGTGGCGCCGGGCGGGATCGGGGTGAAGGCGTTCTGGGACCTGCTCACCTCCGGCGTCACCGCGACACGGGGGATCACGCTGTTCGATCCGCAGGGGTTCCGGTCGCGGATCGCGGCGGAGTGCGACTTCGACCCGATCGGAGAGGGCCTGAGCCCCGCCGAGGTCGCCCGCCTCGACCGGCACGTGCAGTTCGCGCTCGTGGCGGCCCGCGAGGCGGTGAACGACTCCGGACTCGAACTCGGCCCGATGGACCCGTGGCGGGTCGGGGTGAGCATGGGGACGGCGGTCGGTTCGACGATCCGGCTGGAGGAGGGGTACGTCCAGGTCTCCGGCGGGGGAGCGGAGTGGCTCGTCGACCCCGAGCGCGCCGACCCGTTCCTGTACCACGCGCTGGTCCCCAGCACGCTCGCCGCGGAGATCGCCGACGCGCACGGCGCGCGCGGGCCGGTGCGCACCATCTCGACGGGGTGCACGTCGGGGCTCGACGCCGTCGGGTACGGCGCGATGATGATCGAGGAGGGCGCCGCGGACGTGGTGATCGCGGGAGCCTCGGACGCGCCCATCTCCCCCATCACGGTCGCGTGTTTCGACGCCATCAAGGCCACCAGCACCCGCAACGACGAGCCCGAGGCGGCGAGCCGGCCGTTCGACGCGTTGCGCGACGGGTTCGTCCTCGGCGAAGGCGCGGGAGTTCTCGTGCTGGAGGACCTGGAACGGGCTCGGCGCCGGGGCGCGCGGGTGTACTGCGAGGTCGCCGGGTTCGCCACCTACGGCAACGCCCACCACATGACCGGGTTGACCACCGAGGGCATCGAGATGGCCAGGGCGATCACCATGGCGTTGCGGGCGGCGAAGGCGGCGCCCGAGGAGGTGGGCTACGTCAACGCGCACGGGTCGAGCACGAAGCAGAACGACCGGCACGAGACGGCGGCGGTGAAGCGCAGTCTGGGGGAGCACGCCTATCGGACGCCGATGAGCTCGATCAAGTCGATGATCGGCCATTCCCTCGGCGCGATCGGAAGCGTCGAACTCGTCGCGTGCGTGCTCGCGATGGACACCAGTGTCGTTCCGCCCACGGCGAACTACGAGCACCGCGACCCGGAGTGCGATCTGGACTACGTGCCGAAACAGGCTCGCGAACAGGGCGTCGACCTGGTGCTGAGCGTGGGCAGCGGCTTCGGGGGCTTCCAGTCGGCCGTGGTGCTGGACACGGCGGGAAGGAGGGCACGGTGACCGACGCGGTCATCACCGGGCTCGGCGTGGTGGCACCGACCGGATTGAACACCGACGAGTTCTGGCAGTCCACACTGGACGGGGTCAGTGGTATCGGCCGGATCAGCCGGTTCGACGCGAGCCGCTATCCCGTCCGATACGCGGGGGAGGTCACCGAGTTCGATCCCTCGCGTTCCCTTGACCCGCGCATCGTGGTGCAGACGGACCTGTGGACGCAGTTCGCGCTGGAGGCCACCCGGCAGGCACTGGAGTCCGCCGCGCTCGACCCGAAGGAGTACGACAGCTTCGACATCGGGGTCACGACGTCGGCCGCCTCCGGCGGCAACGCGTTCGGACAGCGGGAGATCGAGGCGTTGTGGGCGCGCGGGCCGCGTTACGTGGGCCCGTACCAGTCCATCGCATGGTTCTACGCCGCGTCCACGGGGCAGATCTCGATCGGTAACAAGCTGCGGGGTCCGTGCGCGGTGGTGTGCAGCGAGTCCGCGGGCGGGTTGGACGCCGTGGCGCACAGCCGTCGGGCCATCCGGCGGGGCTGCCGGGTGCAGGTCTGCGGCGGGACGGAAGCCCCGGTGAGCCCCTACGCGCTCACCTGCCAGTGGCGATCGGGACTGCTCAGCGAACGGGACTCCCCGGACGCGTACCGCCCGTTCGCCCACGACGCCTCGGGCTACGTTCCCAGTGAGGGCGGCGCGGTGTTGGTGATGGAGGACGCCGACCACGCCCGTGAGCGGGGAGCACGTGCTCTGGCGGTGGTGGCCGGACACGCGGCGACCTTCACCGGAGCGCAGTGGTCGGTGAGCGAGGGCGACTACTGGCACCGCGCCGCCGAGGCGCTCGCGGCCGCGATCCGGCTCGCACTCGCGGACGCCCACGTCGCGCCCGAGGACGTCGACGTCGTGTTCGCCGACGGGATGGCGATGCCCTCGGCCGACCGCGCCGAGATCGCCGCTTTACGCCAGGTCTTCGGTTCCACCTTCGACCGGATCCCGGTGACGGTGATGGCGGCGGGGCTCGGTCGCGCGTACTCGGGGGCGGGGGCGTTCGCCGTGGCCGCCGCGACCCTGGCGTTGCGGGACGGCGTGGTCCCCCCGACGTCCGGACTCACCGTCGACGACGTCGCCGTGTCCGCCGACGTGGTCACCGGCGCGCCCCGGCGAAGACCGTTGCGACACGCGTTGGTGCTCGCAAGGGGCTTCGGCGGCTTCAACTCCGCACTCGTGCTCTCGGCGGGTGCGTAACCGAGGAACGGAGGACAACATGAGCGATCCGGACATCTCGATGGAGGAGCTCGGCGAGCTGCTGTCGTCGAGCAGTGGAGTGCGGGTCGACACGGCCGAGTTGACCGCGGCGACGACGTTCGACGACCTCGGACTCGACTCGCTCGCCGTGCTCGGCGTGATCACGGCGATCGAACGCAACCGTGGCGTGGTCCTGCCGCCCGAGGCACAGGAGACGCGCTCGGTGCGGGAATTCCTCACCATCCTCAACGACACACTGCGGAAGGCGGCCTGACATGCCGGGACACACGGAGAACCACGTCATCATCCGCGCGCCGATGGACCACGTCTGGGCGCGGACCAACGACGTCGCCGACTGGCCGAACCTGTTCACGGAGTACGCCGCGGCCGAGGTGCTGGAGGACACGGGCGATCGGGTCCGCTTCCGCTTGACCATGCACCCCGACGAGGAGGGGCGGGTCTGGTCGTGGGTGTCCGAACGACACCTCGACCCGGACACCCGCACGGTGGTGGCGCACCGCGTCGAGACCGGCCCGTTCGAGTACATGCGCATCCGGTGGACCTACCACGAGGTCGAGGACGGCGTGCTCATGCGATGGACCCAGGACTTCGCGATGAAGCCGGACGCACCGGTGGACGACGCGGGCATGACCGAGCGCATCAACGCCAACACACCGATCCAGATGAACGCCATCAAACGGGTACTGGAGGCGGAGGCCGCCGCGCTGCCCGCTCCGGGAACCGAGACACCGAGCTCGGAGACGTCATGAGCCGAACCCTGATCGTCGCGCGGATGGCCGAGACCGACAGGGAGGCGGTCGCCGCGTTGTTCGCCGAGTCGGACGCGGGTCCCCTGCCCCACAAGGTGGGGGTCCGCGCCCGGACCCTCTTCCACTACCACGGCCTGTACTTCCATCTGATCGAGTCGGACGACGGCGTCGACGACCGGATCGAGGCCGTGCGCGGCGACCGCGACTTCCGGGACCTCAGTGCCGCGCTCGACGCCTACATCCGACCGTACGACCCGGACACGTGGCGCTCGCCCGCCGACGCGATGGCCACGGCGTTCTACCACTGGCGGCGGGATGCCTGACCCACGACCGCCGTCGGATCGGTGGGACGGGACCGTGTACCGGGCCCGTCCCACCGTGGCGTCGCCGCTCGGCGGCAGGCATGTCGTCGCCGATCCCCGCGAGCCCCGATCGCCCGTCCGCCGGCACGGGTGGCTCGTCGGGGAGGCGGAGTCGGCGTCCGCGCCCGGCTTTTCCGCCGGCCACGACGGCGTCGTAGCCGTAGTGCAGCCGTAGCGCACACGCATATCGCCGCCCACGGTCGCAACTGTCGCGAGTGGTGGGGTTCCACGCCATCGCGGTGTCCCTAATGGACCCTCCGATGGGGGTGAACTCCGTGCCCTCGCGGCCACTGCCGTAGACGTCCACGGTGAGTTCCCGGTGCGGCACCACGGCGGCCCGTGGTTGTCCGAACTCGTTTTCGCGTATTTTCCGCTGGCTTTTCGCCGGGGGAGCGACGGGAGCCGGATATCGGATGTGGTGAAAGGTGTGTTCCACCTTCGCGGGTGTCCGAGGGCCCGGTCGTGGACACCCGCGAAGGGGTCAGGCCGCCATGGTGTCGGAGGAGAGTCGATCGAGCACCTTGCACAGGCTCTCGATCACCTCGGCGTCCTTCTCCGGGTGCGTTTCGGCGAAGCGGTTCACCGAGCCGGGGACGGCGAGGAGCACCTCGTCGACGACCTTGGCTCCCGCGATGCCCAGGGACTTGCGGATCTCTTCCTGCGCCCACACGCCGCCGTACTGTCCGGCCGCCGTGCCGGCCACGGCGGCCGGCTTGTTCTTGATGACACCGGCACCGTGCGGGCGGGAGATCCAGTCGATCGCGTTCTTCAATACGGCGGGCATCGTGCCGTTGTACTCGGGAGAGAACAGCAGCAGGGCGTCGGCTTCGGAGACGGCGGCGCGCAGTCGTCTCGCCTGCTCGGGCGTGTTCGCCTCGGCGTCGAGATCTTCGTTGTAGAACGGCACCTCGCCGAGCCCTTCGAAGATCTCCACGGTCACGCCGTCGGGCGCGTGCTTGACCGCCGCCTCGGCCAGCTGTCGGTTGTGCGAGCCCGCTCGGAGGCTACCCACGAGCGCGAGGACGCGAATTGCCATGAAAACTCCCGGTTCTCTAAAGCGCTGGAGGTATCGCGACGGTCCTACGTTGACGCGCCGCCAGTAAACGGACCGTGGTCCGTTTCTTGTTTAGCATTGGGGTGGGATGGTGGTCAACGGGACGTGGCCCGAGTTACGCTGAAGCAGTGGCTCGCTCGTCCTCTCCTTCGAACGTCGTGCCCGAGTGTGCTTCGGCTGGTCTTTCGCTCTCACTCGTGCCGATCAACGAACCCGGACGCCAGCGTGCCGACGCCGTCCGTAATCGAGCACGGGTACTCGACGCCGCCATGCGGGTCGCCGCGCGGGATGGTGCGGCCAATCTCACGATGGACGCGGTCGCGGCGGAGGCGAAGGTGGGCAAGGGCACGGTGTTCCGCCACTTCGGTGACCGCACCGGCCTGATAGGCGCGTTGCTCGACCAAGCCGAGCACGAGCTGCAGGAAGGCTTTCTGAACGGCCCGCCCCCACTGGGCCCCGGAGCCGACCCCCACCAAAGACTCCTGGCGTTCGGTTCGGCGGTGCTCCACCACGAGCAGGACCACCAGGACCTCTACCACGCCGTGGTGAAGGACACCCACCGGCGATTCACCGTTCCCGCCCGCCAGGTTCGGTACACCCACGTGACCATGCTCGTGCGGCAACTCGACCCGACCATGGACGCCGAGCTGATGGCCCATACCCTGCTCGGCTTCCTCGACACCGCGTTGACGAATCACCTGCTGCGGGAACGCGGCATGAAACTGGACCGCCTGGAGGCCGCGTGGAAGGACCTCGTCAACCGGTTGTGCTCCTGACCACCGTCGGCTCCGCCTCTTCCTTACGCGACCGGCCGAGGTAGGCGTCGTGCTCGGCCTCCACCCGGTCCGGGAAGACGTCGATCACGCCGCCTCCGATCGGGATCGGCCCTTCCGCGCGGTTGTCGCCCGGCACCGAACGAATCGCGCTCGTGGCGTCGGCGAACGTCCACATCCGCTGCCGAGCCCGCTCCGTCCCGGCGGCGTCGCCGATGCCTCGGCCACGGCTCGCGCCAGTGCGCGCAGGCCACGTAGTGCGCGCGGGTCACCCGCGTCGTGGCGACCACAGTGGTCGGAGCCGCCGACACGGCCGGCCGGATACCGAAACGTGCCATGCGACCACCCCGCTGTGATCTCCGATTGGTCCGGACGAATCTCGGGGATCACGGCGGGAAGTTCGGGCCCGCTGCGCCGCGACGTCAGTCGGCGGGCAGCAGCACCACTCCGTCGTCGTCGGCGTGGAGCACGTCACCGGGGAAGAACGTGACCCCGCCGAACCCCACGGGAACGTCGACGGCGCCCCGGCCATCCTTCGCGCTCTTGCGAGGATTGGTGCCCAGGGCCTTGATCCCGATCGGCAGCTCGGCGAGAGCGGCACTGTCCCGCACGGCGCCGTTGACGACGAGGCCCGCCCAGCCGTTCTCGACCGCCGAGGCCGCGATGAGGTCTCCGGTGAGCGCGGTGTGCACGGAACCACCGCCGTCCACCACCAGCACGCAGCCCTCGCCGGGGGTCCGCAGCAGTTCCTTCACCAGCCCGTTGTCCTCGTGGCACGAGATCGTGCGGACCCGTCCGCAGAAAGCCCGCCGCCCGCCGAACTGGCGGAACTGGGTGTCGCACACCCGCAGTCGGTCCCCGTACTCGTCGACGAGGTCGGCGGTGGGCAGAGGCGTGAGCGCGTCGGTCACCATGGGCCTTTCGTCGTGTGGTCGAGGGTGCGCTCATCCTGCCCCGGGCGGGGCGGGAAACACGAGTGGGACGGCGACCGTACGTGACCAACATCTCGACGCTCCCCAGGCTTTCCGTCCCGATCGGGCCGCCGGAGGTGACCGTGCGTGGTGGCCGCCGGATCGTGACGACCACCACGCACGGCAGCTCGGTCCCCGTACCCACCCTCGTCGTCCGGGACCAACACGACGGTGATGCGATGTACGCCGTGCGTCGTCACCTGTGCGCGTTGCTGGGCCTGCACCGTCAAGGGAGAGTCGAACTCCCGCGCCGCCCTCGGCGCACCGGGGGACCGGAATGACCGCCGGCCTCGGTTTCGTGTTCGCTTCCCGAAGCGACTACCTGCTGCCGATCTCAGTCCGCCAGCTCGGCCTCCCAGTTCACCTTCTGAATGGCGAGGTCGACCTCCCGGAGCTCACGAGCCACCCGATCGGCCCGCTCACGGAGTCCGCGCACGTCGAGCGCGGAGACGTAGGGCAGCTCCGAGCGGAGTTGGCGTCCGTAGTGGCCGTCCTTGCCCGCCGCGGCGTCGGCGGCCGCGGTGAGGAGGTTGTACTGGATGCGCAGCACGTCGCGGCGCGCCAGGGCATCGGTCACCGTGCCCGAGCCCAGCGGGGTGCTCGCGTTGGTGCGGTTGATGCGACGGATCAGCTCCTCCAGCTCCGCGCATGCCTCGACGGCTTCGGACAGCAGGGCGGAGGCGTCCTCGGCGGGAGGCTCGCCCTCCTGGTAACGGGCGTTGTTCGCGATCCGATTCTGGAGTCGCTGGATGCGTCGCTGGGTGTCCGCTCGGGCGGCCAGGGCCTCGGCCAACTTCATCGTCCTGCTCCTCGGGAATGTCCGCTGAGGACACTCTGGCATGAACGCCCCTCACCGTGCATGCGGTTTTCGTCGGACGAGCCGTCGTGGCACGAATGTCCACTCCGGTGGGAGCGGGTGGTTCGGGACCGGACGGGTGACCCCCGTGCTCACCGACCGGGCATATCCGGCGACCGACCGGGGTACTCGGGCGCCCGTGGGAGTGCGTGCGAGGTGACGTGGAACGTGTCCGGCCCGGCCGTGACGTCCGTGCCGCCCGAGGAGCGGGACTAGCGTGCTCACGATCGCGGTTGCCCTCGCGGTGGTCGGGGCGTTCCTCATCGCGGTCGGTTCCGCGCTGCAGGAACGAGTCGTGGTGGGCATGCGGTTCCTGGGCGGCCGGGGAGTGCGATGGCTGTGGCGGCTGGTGAGGCAACCCCGGTGGCTGTTCGGAGCCGCCGTCGCGGGAGCGGGTGTGGGCCTGCACGTGCTGGCCCTCAGCCACGGACCCGTGAGCGTCATCCAACCGGTGGGGACCAGCGGACTGCTGTTCGCGCTGGTGGTCAAGGCGGTGCTGGACCGCCGACGGCTACGGCTTCCCGAAGCACTCGGTGGGGTGGCCATCGTGGCCGGGCTGGTGGGACTGCTGTTCGCGTTACCGGCCACCGGGAAGGACCCGAACCTGTCGACGGCCACCGCGGTGTTGCTCGCCGTCGTCACCCTCGCCACGGCGGCCGTGGCGGTGCTGGTCGCGTGGCTGGTGTACTCGGCCAGCGTGCGGGCCGGGGCGCTGGCGTTCGCCGCCGGGACCACGTTCGGGGTGGGCTCGGCGTTGGTGAGCACGGTCGGGCACCGGATGCTCGGCGATCCCCTCGCGATCTGGGACTGGCCCACCCTTTTGGTGATCGTGTTGCTCTCGACCGGGGGACTCGCCCAGCAGCACGCGTACCGCATGCGGCGCTTCGCGCTCACATTCGCCATGCTGGAAGTCGCGGACCCCGTCACGGCCGCGACGGTCGGCGTACTCGTGTTGGGTGAGCCCCTTCCCGACACGGCGTTGGCGGCGGCCTGGATGGGGTTGTCGGCCACGGTCATCGTGGTCGGCGTCGTCGTGCTCGCCCGCTCGTACCTCGTGGAAACTCCGGGACACACTGCTCATGCGCGTGTTGATAGCGACCGACACCTACCCTCCTGACGTCAGCGGGAGCTCCTTCTTCGCGCATCGCCTCGCCGTCGGGCTGGCCGGCCGGGGGCACGACGTGCACGTGGTCTGTGCGTCCGAGACGGGACCCCGCAAGATCGTGCGGGACTCCGGCGTGTGTCTGCACCGCCTGCGTTCGGTGCCGCTCCTCATTCACCCGAGCGTGCGGTTCGTGCCGCCGCCCGGAGTCCCGGCACTGCTGCGCCGGCTCGTCGCGACGATGCGGCCGGACGTGGTGCACACGCAGGACCACTTCACCATCGGTCGCGCCGCCGTCCGCGCGGCGAAGCGCTGGAACGTCCCCGTCGTCGCCACCAACCACTTCATGCCCGACAACCTGTTGCCCTACCTTCCGCGCCACCTGCATCGGCCGGTGGCCGACGTGGCGTGGCGGGACTTCCGGCGTGTCTACGACCGGGCCGACCACGTCACCACGCCGACGAGGGCGGCGGCGAACCTGCTCGCGGCGAACGGGTTCGACGGCTCCGTGGAGCCCGTGTCGTGCGGTGTGGACACGACGCGCTTCTCCCCGGACGGGGCCCCGCCCGGTGTGCACCGCCGGAAGCTCGGGCTTCCCGACGTGCCCACGGTGCTCTACGTCGGACGACTCGACGCCGAGAAACGGCTCGACGAGTTGATTCGGGCGCTACCGAGGGTGTCGGTCGGGGACGTGCAGCTCGTCCTGGCGGGCACGGGTACCCGACGCGCGGAACTCGAACGGCTCGCCGCCCGGTGTGGGGTGGCGAGACGGGTACGGTTCCTCGGCTTCGTGCCCGACGACCGGCTTCCGTCGGTGTACCGGGCGGCGGACGTGTTCGCGATCCCCGGCGTGGCCGAACTCCAGAGCATCGCGACGCTGGAGGCCATGGCCTGCGCGCTGCCGGTCGTCGCGGCCAACGCCGTCGCGCTGCCGCACCTGGTGTCGCACGGCGACAACGGATACCTCGTGGAGCCGGGGGACGTCGCGGGGCTGGGTGCCGCGCTCGACGCGATCCTGACCTCGGCCGACCTGCGACGCCGGATGGGCGGACTGAGCAGGGCGATCGCCCTCACCCACGACGAACACCGCACACTCGCGCGGTTCGAGGAGATCTACCACGCCGTCGCGCGGGGCCGCGCGGGCCGAGGTTGACGACCGGGCAGGGCGCGGATCACACTGAAGTTGTACATATCACAACTCGATGCGCGATACGCAACAAGCGCAGTCGATTTGGGCACGCCTTCCGAGCGTGAGCGAGATCGTCGCCGGGCGTGAATCGAGGTGCCTCTCATGGCCGAGGTCGTCCAGTCGTCCCGTCCCCGGCGGCCCCCCGCCACGGCCACCGCCGTGTCGGAGCCGTCGATCCTGCTGTACCCGCGGTTGCGGAAGTCCCCCTACTTCCGGAAGTCCCGCGCGCACGGCGCCGCGTGCTACAGCGTCTACAACCACACCTATCACCCACGGCACTACGGCGACCCCGTCGGCGAGTACTGGGCGCTGTTGGAGGGCGTCACCCTATGGGACGTGGGCGTCGAGCGGCAACTGGAGATCACGGGCCCCGACGCGTTCGACTTCACCAACATGCTCGTGCCCAGGGACCTCACCAAGTGCGACGTGGGGCAGTGCAAGTACGTGTTCGTCACGGCGCCCGACGGGGGCATCGTCAACGATCCCGTGTTGCTGCGGCTGGAGCCCGACCGGTTCTGGCTCTCGTTGGCGGACAGCGACGTCGGGCTGTGGGCGATGGGGCTCGCCCATGCGGGTGGCTGGGACGTGACGATTCACGAGGCCGACGTCGCGCCGTTGCAGATCCAGGGCCCACGGGCGAAGGAGGTGCTGACCGAGCTGTTCGGCGCGTCGATCCTGGACGTGCCCTACTACCGGCTGCGCGCCTATGACCTCGACGGCATGCGGGTCGTGGTCAGCCGCACCGGCTACTCGGGCGAGGTGGGCTACGAGATCTACCTTCTCGACGCCTCCCGTCACGCCGAGCGGCTCTGGGACCGGGTGTGGGAGGCGGGCACGCCGTACGGGCTCCGGCCGATCGGCCCCTGCCACATCCGTCGCATCGAGGCGGGCATGCTCGCCTACGGCTGCGACATCACGCTCGACACCAACCCATTCGAAGTGGGCTACGACTACCGCTGGATGGTCGACCTCGACCAGGAGGCCGACTTCGTGGGCAAGGAAGCGTTGCGTCGGGTGAAGGCGGAGGGGGTACGCCGGCTGCTCGTCGGGGTGGAGATCGACGGTGCCCCGCTGGGCAGCTACAACGACGGGTCGATGATCGAGCCGTTCGCCGTGGTCGCGGGTGGAGCGCACCCGGTGGGAGCGGTGACCAGCGCCTGCTACTCGCCCCGGCTGAAGGCCAACATCGGCCTGGCGATGGTGCCGGTGGAGCTGAGCGGTGTGGGTACGCACGTCACCGTCGAGACCCCCACCGGCTACCGGGACGCGAGGGTGGTGGACAAACCGTTCATCGATCCCCGCAAGGAAACGCCGAAACGCTGAAAGCCGGAGGGGCGATCATGGGACTTCACGACCGCGGTCGGCACCGGCCCGCCGTCCCCTCCGGTGTCCTCGCCTCCCGGTTGGACTCGACGCGCTACGAGGTGCTGCCCCTGCCCGGCGTGCTCGACCAGACGGCGCGATTGGCGGAGGGAACGACGGTCACCGTCACGGCCTCGCCGTCCCGTGGTCTCGACGCGACGGTGGAGTTGTGCGAGAAACTCGCCGCGCAACGGTTGCGCGCCGTCGCCCACCTCGCCGCCCGGCAGGTCCGCGACACGCCCCACCTGCGCGATGTGCTCGACCGGCTCGCGGGCGCCGAAGTCGACGAGGTGTTCGTGATCGCCGGGGACGCGCGGACCCCGGCGGGACCGTTCGAGGACGGCCTGTCCCTGCTGCGCGCGATCGAGGAGTCGGGTCGCAGACCCCGACGCGTGGGCGTGCCGTGCTATCCCGAGGGACACCCGCTGCTGTCGGACGACGCACTGTGGGCCGCGCTCACCGCCAAGCAGCCCCACGCCGACTACGCGGTGAGTCAGCTGTGCTTCGACGCGACCGTCGTGTGCCGGTTCCTCCGCCTCGCACGGGAGAGGGGAGTGACACTGCCGGTGTACGTCGGGCTGGCCGGGGTAGTGGACCCGGCGAAACTGCTGCGGGTCGGTGCCCGCATCGGGGTCGGGGACTCCCTGGCGTTTCTGAGGAAGAACCGGGCGGCGCTCGCCGGGTTCACCCGGTCCGCCCACCACGATCCCGGCCGGTTCCTCACCGCGCTCGCGGAACGGACGACCGACGGCGGCTGCGTTCCCGCCGGGCTGCACTTCTACACGTTCAACCGCGTCACCGCCACCGTCGAGTGGGTGGACGCGGCGAGAGCCCGCCGTGCCGAGTGAGGAGCGAGCGTCGATGCCGACGAACCTGGAGATCTCCCGCAACACCGTCCGCAAACCGCTCACCGACGTGGCGGCCGACATGGGCATCGAGCCGCGCTTCGTCGAGCCCTACGGCACCGCGGTCGCGAAGCTGTCGTTGGAGACGGTGAGCGAGCTGGCCGACCGGCCGAAGGCCCGGTACGTCGTCGTGTCGTCGCTGACACCGACCCCCCTGGGCGAGGGAAAGACCACCACCACGGTCGGACTCGGACAAGGCTTCGCCCACCTGGGCAAACGCGCCGTCGTCGCCATTCGGCAGTCGTCGCTGGGGCCGACGTTCGGCATCAAGGGCGGCGCGGCCGGTGGTGGCTACGCCCAGGTGGTGCCGATGGAGACCGTGAACCTGCATCTCACCGGCGATCTCCACGCGGTCACCAGCGCCCACAACCTGCTGGCGGCCATGCTCGACAACCACCTCCACAAGGGCAACGCCCTCGACCTCGATCCGTTCGGCATCACCTGGCGGCGGGTGCTCGACGTCAACGACCGGGAGCTGCGGCAGATCGTCACCGGCCTCGGCGGCCGAGGGGACGGCACTCCCCGGCAGACCGGGTTCGACATCACCGCGGCCAGCGAGGTGATGGCGGTGCTGGCACTGTGCTCGTCGTTGCCGGACCTACGACGCAGGCTCGGGCGGATCGTCGTCGGCTACGACCGGACGGGCAACCCCGTGACGGCGGAGCAGTTGCGGGCCGCGGGAGCCATGTGCGTGCAACTGCGGGAGGCCGTCAAACCCAACCTCATGCAGTCGGTCGAGCAGACCCCCGTGCTGATCCACTGCGGACCATTCGGCAACATCGCGCACGGCAACTCGTCCGTCCTGGCCGACCTCGTCGGTATCCGCTGCGGCGACTACCTCGTCACCGAGGCCGGGTTCGGAGCCGACATGGGAGCCGAGAGGTTCTTCAACATCAAGTGCCGGGCGTCCGGCCTTGTCCCCGACGCCGCCGTCGTGGTGGTCACCGTCCGCGCGATGAAGGCGCACTCGGGACGGTACCGCGTGGTGGCGGGCAGGCCCCTGCCCGAGGAGATGCTGCGGGAGAGCCCCGACGACGTGTACGCGGGGGCGGCGAACCTGCGCAAGCAGCTCGCCAACATCCGGGCGCACGGGGTGACCCCGGTGGTGGCCGTGAACGCCTTCGCCGGTGACGCCGACAGCGAACACCGGGCGATCCTGGACATCGCTACGGAGGAGGGGGTGCGCGCGGCCGTGAGCACCCACGTCGCGAAGGGGGGCAAGGGAGCGGCCGAACTGGCCGACGCGGTGGCCGGGGCCTGCGAGGAGAGCGGCGGGTTCCGGTATCTGTATCCCGACGAGCTACCACTGGCGGACAAGATCGACGTGGTGGCGCGTCGTATGTACGGCGCCGACGGGATCGACCTCAGCCCCACCGCACGGCGGCAACTCGACACCTACACGCGGTGCGGTTTCGGTTCGCTGCCCGTGTGCATTGCCAAGACCCACCTGTCGTTGTCCGACGACCCCGATCGTAAGGGGGCGCCCAAGGGCTGGCGGTTGCCGGTGCGGGAGGTCCGGGCCTCGGTCGGCGCCGGGTTCGTCTATCCGATCTGTGGAGACATGCGCACGATGCCGGGGCTGTCGTCGCATCCGGCAGCGGAGCGCATCGACATCGACGACGCCGGCCGGGTGGTGGGGCTGGCCTGAGTGTCCCCGGTGCCGTCGCGCAGGAACACAGGAGGTCGCCATGAGCGCGTTTCCCACCGAGGCCGACGTCGTCGTCATCGGAGCCGGAATCGTCGGCAACTCGCTGACCCGTCACCTCGCCGAGGAGGGCTGGCGACGTATCGTCCTGGTGGACAAAGGCCCCCTGCCCGATCCGGGCGGGTCCACGGGACACGCGTCGAACTTCATCTTCCCCGTCGATCACTCGAAGGAGATCACCGCGCTCACGGTGGACTCGCTTCGCCAGTACGAAAAGCTCGGCGTCGTCACCACGTGCGGGGGCCTGGAACTCGCGCGTACCCCCGAGCGGGTCGACGAGCTGCGGCGCCGGACGGCCTCGGCTCGCGCGTACGGCGTGGAGGCGGAACTCGTCGACGCGGCCCGCGTGGGGGAGCTGGTGCCGTTCGTGAACACCGACCCGGTGCTCGCGGGATTCTGGACGCCGTCGGTCGCGGTGGTGGACCCGGTGCGAGCCGGGGCGTCGCTGCGGGCGCGGGCCGAGGAACTGGGCGCGCTCACCGTGGTGCCCGACACTGAGGTCACCGGAATCCGGGTGGAGCGCGGACACGTCCGCGGTGTCGAGACGGACGCGGGCGAGATCGCCACCGACACGGTGGTGGTCGCGTGCGGTGTGTGGAGCCCTCGGATCGCGGCGACGGCGGGCGCGCGCATCCCGCTGACCCCCGCCGTGCACCAGATGATCGACGTGGGACCGATCCCGGAACTGGAGCGGACGAACACCGAGATCGCCCATCCCCTGGTGCGGGACATGGACGCGATGATGTACGAGCGTCAGAAGTGGGCGGACCTGGAGATCGGCTCCTACGCCCACCGGCCGATCCTGCACGATCCCTCGGAGATCCCGTCGCTCGCCGAGGCCGCGCTGTCACCCACCCAGCTGCCGTTCACCCCGGACGACTTCCGCGCCCAGTTCGAGGACGCGCGGACCCTCGTCGGTTCCCTGATCGACACGCCGGGGGTCGAGGTCCGCCACGCCATCAACGGGTTGTTGTCGATGACCCCGGACGGCGCTCCCGTGCTGGGGGAGACCCCCGAGGTACGGGGACTCTGGTCGGCGGCCGCGGTGTGGATCAAGGAGGGGCCGGGGGTCGGGCGGATGCTCGCGCAGTGGATGACCCACGGCGAACCCGAGATCGATCTCCACGGGGCGGACATCGCCCGTTTCTATCCGCACCAGCGCACCAAGGCCGCCGTACGCGCGCGAGCGGCGGAGGGGTTCAACAAGACCTACGGCATCGTGCACCCGAGGGAGCAGTGGAGGTCGGTGCGGCCGCAGCGCATCTCGCCGTTCCATGCGCGACAGACGGCTCTCGGCGCCGTGTTCTTCGAGGTCGGCGGCTGGGAACGCCCGCAGTGGTACGGCGCGAACGAGACACTGCTGGAGGAGTTCGGCGACCGGGTGCCACGGCGTGAGCACGAGTGGGACGCTCGCTGGTGGTCGCCGATCGTCGAGGCGGAGCACCTGGCGATGCGGGAGCGCGGAGCCGTGATCGACCTGTCGGCGTTCGCGCAGTTCGACGTCGTCGGTCCGGGTGCGCTCGACTACCTGCAACGTCTGGTCGTCGCGCGGGTCGACCGCCCGGTGGGGTCGCTGGTCTACACGCCCGTGTTGACGCCGCACGGCGGTTTCCGCAGCGATCTGACCCTCGTGCGGCTCGGGCAGCGGCACTTCCGCGTCGTCACCGGCGCGGCGGACGGCGCCCGTGACGCGTTCTGGTTCACCCGGCACCTGCCCGACGACGGCTCGGTGACGTTCACCGAGGTCACTTCGGCGGTCTGCACGCTCGGGCTGTGGGGGCCGCGGGCTCGTGACGTGCTCACCGCCGTCACCGAGGACGACGTCTCGGACACCGCGCTGCCGTTCGGGCGGGCGAAGCACATCACCGTGGACACCGTGGACGTGCTGGCGGTCCGGGTGTCCTACGTCGGCGAGTCCGGGTGGGAGTTGCACGCGCCGTTCGAGCAGGGCCGGCGGCTGTGGGACGTGATCGTGGAGGCCGGTGCGGAGGTGGGCGTCGTCCCCGCGGGCATCGGTGTCTACGGCACCACCGGGCGGTTGGAGAAGGGCTATCGCCTGATGGGCGCCGAACTGGACTCCGAACACGATCCCGTGGAGGCTGGGCTGGCCCTGCCGAAGGTGAAGGCGGCCGACTTCATGGGCAAGGACGCCTACCTGGCGGCACGGGAGAACGGGCCGGTGGCCGTGCTCTGCTCCCTCGCCATGGGAGAGCCGCGCGACCACGTGGACGCCCACGGTGTCGTGCGGTACCCGCAGGGCGGGGAACCGATCCTGGCCCCGACGGGGAAACGCCTCGTCGACTCGCGGGGGAGGCCGTCGCAGGTGACGAGCGCGGGGCCCGCGCCGTCACTGGGCACCTACCTGCTGCTGGCCTACCTGCCACGGGAACTCGCCGTCGAAGGCGAGCGGCTGCTGGTGGAGTACTTCGGCGAACGGTATCCCGTCACCGTGGCGCGGGTGGGCCGCAGGCCGCTGTTCGATCCCGACGACACGCGGATGAAGGGCGCGGCGCGGTGAGCGAGCCGGTTCCGCGGAGCCGGTCGGACGACCCGCGACAACAGCCGCCTGTATAACGCCCTATACGGTCGGGCTCGTCGTGTCGCAACGGGGCACGAGCATCGTTCATAGGGTGCGATTCGTGTCCCAATGGCCGACTCGGTGTGTGACGTCACGGCGTGAGAAGGCACACTATCGTCGTCACCGTAATGATCATGACATGAGGAGTGGGTGCCCGATGTCGGCGAGCAACACCGACCGACTCGCTGAGTCGGTGAACAAGGTCTCGGTGGGTCGTGTGTACGACTATCTGCTCGGTGGGGTGCACAACTACGCGGTCGACCAGGCGTTCGCCGAGGAACAGCTACGGCTGCTTCCCGACATCCGCGACTTCGCGGTGTCCAACAGGGCCTTCCTCGGCCGCGCGGTGAAGTACGCCGTCAGCCAGGGCATTCGACAGTTCGTCGACATCGGATCGGGACTGCCGACCCAGGGCAACGTGCACGAGGTCGCCGACGAGGTGGCGCCGGGAGAGTGCCGGGTCGTGTACATCGACAACGAGCCCATCGCCAGGGCGCACGCCGAGATCCTGCTGGAGAAGACCGCGGACCCGGCTCGTCACCGTGCCATCGACGCGGACTTCTTCGACGGCGGGCTGCTGTGGGAGCGGGTGCTTGCGACCGGGGTCATCGACGAGACGCAACCGATCGCGCTGCTCGCGGTGGCGTTGCTGCACTTCATGCCGCCCGAGACCCACCCGGAGCGGATGCTCGCCTACTACCGCGATCGACTTCCCGAGGGCAGCCTGGTGGTGGTGTCCCACGCCCACATCGACCCGTCGGACACCGAGGCGCTCGCGGTGGCGAAGAAGCTGACCGAGTCGTACACGAAGAAGGCCAACAGCCCGGCGATGCCGCGCCCGCGCGAGGAGATCGCCGCGTTCTTCGAGGGCCTGGAGATGGTGGAACCGGGTCTGGTGTGGCTGCCGGAATGGCGCCCCGAGGGGCAGGATCCGTACAGCGACGACCCCGCGCGGGCGCGTGGCCTGGCGGGCGTGGGAAGGAAGATCTGATGGCCGACCCGATCCCGGAGGTGGAGGTGCTGCGGTACGCGGCCTTCACCACCGACCCTGCCGGAGGCAACCCGGCGGGTGTGGTGTGCGAGGCGTCGCGGCTGGACGAAGCGGCGATGCTGGCCGTGGCGGCCGAGGTCGGGTACTCGGAGACCGCCTTCGTCACCGGCGGGGATCCCGAGCGGCGACGGTTCGACCTGCGCTACTTCAGCCCCCGAGCGGAGGTGGCGTTCTGCGGGCACGCCACCGTGGCCACCGCGGTGGAACTCGGCCGCCGGTTCGGTGAGGGCCAGCTGGTGTTCACCACGCCGGCCGGTGAGGTCCCCGTGGACGTCGAGACCGTCGACGGGGGCGTTCCCCGCGCCACGCTCACCAGCGTGGCCACGACCTCGCGCCCGGCCGACGAGGCGGTGGTGGACGCCGCGCTGACGGCGTTGCGGTGGTCGCGGGACGACCTCGATCCGCGGTTCCCGCCTCACGTGGCCTTCGGGGGCAACGACCACCTCGTCCTGGCGGCGTCCTCGCGGGAACGGCTCGCCGACCTCGACTACGACTTCGACGCGCTCGGCGAGCTCATGCGGGCCGAGGGTTGGACCACGGTGCACCTGTTCCGTCCCGGTGCGCACGGTGAGTTCCACGCCAGGAATCCCTTCCCCGTGGGCGGTGTGGTGGAGGATCCCGCGACCGGCGCGGCGGCCGCGGCCTTCGGCGGCTACCTGCGGCGACTCGGGCACGTCACCGAGCCCACGACGTACCTCGTCCGCCAGGGCGAGGACATGGGGCGCCCGAGCGAACTGCTGGTCGAGGTCACTCCCGACGACCCGAGAGTCCGGGTGAGCGGTCGGGCCGTCGTCATTCCGGCCTGACACTCACCTCGTGCGACCACGGGCGACGGTGACCTCGGCGTCGTTCCGTCGCCGAGAATTCGAAGGTCGTGACAAGACGCCGACCGTCGCCAGTGGACTTTCCGGATCGGTCGATGGGCGGGCGCGGCCCTTTTGCCCGGATCCCTCGGGTGGATCCGGTGTTCCGGCCCGCCCGCACCGGAACGCGAGCGAGGCGTTCGAAACCGTGGGTCCGAATTCCCGATGTCACGCCCCGAAGTTGGGACCACGGAGCGGTGAGCCCGACGCTCACTCGTGAGGAGATCGCGTTCCACTCCGAGTACGAGTGTTCCCGTGCGTGGGACGGCCGTTCGGGCGGTGTCTCCAGGCGTACCCGAACGGAGCATTACCGAAAGGAGTCAAGCGGTTACATTACAGCGGCGTTGTCAATAGGGAGGTCCGGTGAGACGAGGGTCGGCGAGGTGGAGTTTCCTCTCGACGGCGGTCGTGGTGCTGGTGTCCACGCTGCTCGTCATGGTGTCGCCGGTGGAAAGTGGCGCCGCGGAACACGGTGAGCTGTCGTTGCGGGTGCTGTCGGGCCGCGCCGACATGGTGACCGCGGGCGACGCGTTGCTCCAGGTACGGGTCGCGAGGAGGATTCCGGTGTCCGCCGTCGCCGTGCGGGTCAACGGAACCGACGTCACCGACCAGTTCACTGTGGACTACGGGACTCGAACGCTCACCGGCCGCGTGAGTGGCTTGCGGGTGGGGCGTAACGACGTCACGGCCTTCGTGCCCGGAGGGGGACGTCCTCGCGCGCAGCTCACCCTGACCAACTATCCCGCCGTCGGGCCCGTCTTCTCCGGACCCCACCAACAGCCGTTCGCCTGCGAGACCACGAAGTTCCGACTGCCGGTCCTCGGCGAGACGCTCGGCGAACCGATCGACGAGAACTGTTCGATCGAGACGAGAGTGGACTACTTCTACCGCACCAGCGGCAACGCCTTCGCTCCGTGGCCCGCGAACGCCGCCGACTACCCCGACGACCTCGTGTCGACCACGACGTCCGAAGGCAAGCGGGTGCCCTACGTGGTCCGGATGGAGACCGGAACGCTCAACCGTGGCATCTACCAGATGACGGTGTTGCACGACCCGCTCGCGGAACCGGAGCCCGGCCCCACCTCGCCCCCGAAGGGGTGGAACGGGCGAGCCATCTACACGCTCGGCGGAGGCTGTGTCAACGGCTGGTACCGGCAGGGCGACACCACCGGTGGGGTCACCGACGACTTCATGCTCAGCCGTGGCTACGGCGTCATGTCGTCGTCGCTCAACGTCTACGGCGCCAACTGCGCGGACGTCACGGCGGCGGAGACGGCGATGATGGTGAAGGAACGTTTCGTCGAGAACTACGGTCCGATCCGGCACACCATCGGATACGGGTGCTCGGGAGGCTCGTACCAGGCACACCAGATCGTCGACAACTATCCGGGAATCTTCGACGGCATCATCGTGGGGTGCTCGTTCCCCGAGGTGGGGTTCGGGACGGTCAATTTCATCACGGACGCCTGGCTGCTGCACGAGTACTTCACCGGAAGCGACCTCGACTGGTCGATGGAACAGAAACGCGCCGTCACGGGATTCCTGCGGTACGAGACGGCGCCGAACGTGGCCGTCGGGGCGCGTCGCATCTCCCCGACGGCGTACTGCGACATGGTTCCCGCCGAGCAGCGGTACCACCCGGAGACCAATCCCGACGGCGTGCGGTGCGGGGTGTACGACCACGCGGTCAACGTGTACGGCCGCGACCCCGAGACGGGATTCGCACGCAGACCGCTCGACAACGTGGGCGTCCAGTACGGACTGAAGGCCCTCAACGACGGCGTCATCACGGTCGAGGAGTTCCTCGACCTGAACGCGAACATCGGTGGTTTCGACCACGACGCCAACCTCGTGCCCGAACGCACGGAGGGCGATCTCGACGCGATCCGTATCGCCTACCGCACCGGACGGCTCACGAACGGCGGCGGTGGGCTCGCCACCGTCCCGATCATCGACTACCGCGCGTACACCGACGACAGTCCCAACGGCGACATCCACGTGCGCTACCACACCTTCTCGATGCGGGAACGGTTGCGCGCGGCCAACGGTTCGGCGGCCAACCACGTCAGTCTGCTCGAGGACAATCGCTACGGCGGGTTCAGCACGCGCAGTCCTCTGCTGCGCAGCGCCATCGTCAACATGGACCGATGGTTGACCAACTTGGAGAAATCAGGGGCGGCTCCTTTCGACATCGACGACATCGCTGAGGCGAAACCCGCGTCGTTGCGGGAGGGCTGCTATTCCCGCGACGAGGAGCCCGTCTTCGTGGCGCAGCCCTTGGACCGCGATCCGGCGAGTGAGTGCGAACAGTGGTATCCGTCGGCGTCCTTCCCCCGTGAGGTGGCGGGGGAGAGCGTGGCCGCCGACATCATCAAGTGCAGTCTCAAACCGGTGGACCCGGCGGACTACGAGGTCGCGTTCACCGACGAGCAATGGCGGCGGTTACGCGAGATCTTCCCCGACGGGGTGTGCGATTACTCCCGGCCGGGGGTGCAGCAGCAGGGACTGCAGGGCACGTGGCTGCGCTATCCGATAGCGGGAGTGGCTCAGAGCACCGACCGGTAGATCCGCTCGTAGCGGTCGGCCATCATCTCGACGTCGAAGCGGAGCTCGGCTTCCCGACGGCAGTCGTGGGGGGAGAGCTCGTCGACGCGTTGGATGGCCAGGCTCAGGTTCTCGACGTCGTCGCACACGTATCCGGTCCGGCCGTGGGTGACGACTTCGGGGACCGAGCCCCGCCGGAAGCCGACCACCGGGGTGCCGCATGCCATGGCCTCGACCATGACGATGCCGAAGGGTTCCTCCCAGCAGACGGGGAAGACGAGGCAGCGGGCGCCCTGGAGCAGTTCCACCTTGGTGGCGCGATCGGCCTCCCCGAGCCATTCGACCCCCTCGCCGAGCAGGGGAGCGATCTCGCGGTCGAAGTAGGCTTTCTCCTCGGGTTCGCGGCACTTCGCGGCGATCTTGAGGTGGATTCCGGCGCGGCGAGCCGCGGCGATGGCCTGGGGGATGCCCTTCTCGGGGCAGGATCGTCCGAGGAAGAGCGCGTAGTCGTCCTTGTCCTCGCGGAAGGGGAAACGGTCCACGCGAACGGCATTGTGGACGGTGCCGACCCAGTTGAGGTCCGGGGAGAGTCGTCGCTGGGCGTCCGAGACGGCGACGAGGTGCACGCTGTCGCCCAGACCGCGGTAGTACCGGCCCATCTCGCCGTTCACGGGCCCGTGGGCGGTGAGAACGGTCGGCATGGTGCGGCCGCGTGCCATGAGGGGGCCCGCGAGGCTGTGGTCGTGCACGACGTCCGGGTCGATCTTCTCGATGATCTCGGTCAGTTCCGCGGCGTGCGTCACTTCGGGAAGCACCTGGCCGAGCCGATCCTCGTTCGGCCGGTCGTAGGTCGGCACGAAGTCGGCGGGGGTGCCGTTACGGCCGACGCCGACGAGGGTGATGTCCAGTCCGCGGAGGGTGAGCTGTTCGATGAGATCGCTGGCCATGGCCTCGATGCCACCGTAGGCGGTGGGAGGAAGCTCGAACCACGGGGGAGCGATCATAGCGATTCTGGGTTCTCTCATGTTGGCCCCAATTCCCGTGGGGGGATGGGGTAAACGACGCGGTCGCCAATGTCCTTCGACCTAATGAATTAATTCGATACCTGACGGCAGATGGCCGACGCGGACTTCGGTTCCCCTCGCTTCGACGGAAATGCGACTTCCCCCGAGCGGAACGTCGTCGATCAGCAACGCCCCGAAGGATTCCGGGAGCGCGGGGGAGACCCGGAGCCTGCGGTGGGGGAGCGAGGGCTGGAACCGCAGCAGTGTGCGGAGCAGGTGCACCGGCGCGGCCGAGGCCCACGCCTGGGGCGAGCAGGAGGTGGGGTAGGGGACGGGAGTGTCGTACTCGGAACGGTCGAAACCGCACATGAGCTCGGGAAGTCTGCCGTCGAACGCGTCGGCGGCGTCGAAGATCGCCACGGCGACGCGCTGGGCGTGCTCGACGAACCCGTAACGCATGAGGCCCGCCGCGATCAGGGCGTTGTCGTGCGGCCACACGGAGCCGTTGTGGTAGCTCATCGGGTTGTAGGCGCCCATGTCCGACGCCAGCGTGCGAATTCCCCAGCCGCTGAACATTTGGGGGGACAGCAGGGAATTCGCGACGGAGGTCGCGCGGGACTCGTCGACGATTCCCGTCCACAGACAGTGACCGATATTTGACGCTACGGAATCGATGGGTCGTTTGTCGCCGTCGAGCCCCAGTGCGTAACGGCCGAGTTCGGGCAGCCAGAACCGTTCGTTGAATCGCTTTTTCAACTCGGCGGCCCGATGTCGCCAGTACCGGCCGCCCTCGTGGTCGCCGAAGTCCTCGGCCAGCTCCGCCCTCGCCGTGAACGCGCCGTAGACGTAGCCCTGCACCTCGCACAGGGCGATGGGGGAGCGGGCGATGGTACCGTCGGCGAAGTTCACCCCGTCCCAGGAGTCCTTCCAGCCCTGGTTGACGAGTCCACGTTCCGTGGCGCGGTGGTACTCGACGAACCCGTCGCCGTCGCGGTCGCCGTAGTCGTCGATCCAGGCGAGCGCGCGATCGGCGTGGTCGAGCAGTGCCTCGACGCGGTCCCTGCCGATGCCCCACCGGCTGAGTTCGCCGAGCAGCATGACGAACAGCGGGGTGGCGTCCACGGTGCCGAAGTAGATGTGGCTGCCGCCGAGGGCCAGGGAGGCGTCGGCGCCGAAGCGCACCTCGTGCAGGATGCGTCCGGGTTCCTCCTCGCTGTCCGGGTCGACCTTGGTGCCCTGGTGGTGGGCGAGGGTCTGTACGGTGCCGAGGGCGAGCGTGGGGTCGATGGCCAACGACATGAACGACGCCAGCAGCGAGTCCCTCCCGAACAGCGCCATGAACCACGGCGCGCCCGCGGCGACGGCGACGTCGTTGGGGCGTTCGGGGTCGAACATGCGCAGGGCACCGAGGTCCTCGCGGCTGCGTTGCAGGGTGGTGGCGAGGGCTCGGTTGTCGGAGTACCGCAGCACGGGGCTCTCCTCGCGCCAGCGGCGGGCGAGCACGGCGGGCCGGGAGTGTTCGACCGGGCGTTCCCTGGGGAACAGCGGGGCGATCGGGGTGCCGTCGATGACGGGCAGGGCCGCCACGGAGGCGTACCACTCCTCGCCGGGAGCGACGGTGACGCGGAAGCTGACGCGGTCGCGGGAGTAGTCGGCGGGGCTGCCGTCCAGGGTCTGCCCGGTGATCCGCACGCCCCTGCTGGTGGAGTCGAGGTATCGGGTCAGGTGGAGCCCCGTGCCGGTGACCTCCACCGCGTGGTGTCCCTTGTCGCGGATGCGGCCCGCCTTGACCTCGAACACGTCGGCGAAGTCCGCGGTCACCCGCACGCCGACGGTGCAGGTGACCTTCGTGCGGCCGTAGTTGCGGAGGATGAGGTCCTCGCGCATGCCGCCGCCGACGTAGCGTTCGCGGCGCACCAGCAGCGAGCTCTCACCCTCACCCTCGCCGGAGTGGGCGCGGCCGACGAACCGGGCGTGGAACGGCTCGGGAATCTGCACGGTGATCGGCTCGACGGGACGGCCGTCGACGCGCAGGTTCCAGCCGGACAGGATGCGGGTGTCCTGGTAGAACGTGCCCTGCGCGAGCGCGTCGCCGAACTCGCCGTCGTCGCCGCACACGCAGAACGAGGTTCCGTGGACGAGGGTCACGGTCATGCCAGGACCTCCTCGGCGTGGTCGTTCCAGATCACGACCGCGGGGTCAGTGCTCGGAGCCTTCCTGCCACTCGTACACGCCCGCGCCGAGGGCGTAGGACAGATGACCGCCGAGCGCGCCGCCCGTCGCGACCGCGGCCAGGCCGAGGACGCTCCACAGTGTTCCGGCGCCGTGAGAGCCTCGGGTCCGGCAGCGATGTGAGGAAAGGTAACACGCTTCCGCGGCGAGATTGGCCAGTAAGTGAAGCAGGCCGACGCGTCGCTGCACGGTGGACAGTCGGGAGAACTCGGCCAGTCCGGTGACGACGGCGGCCGGTGCGGTGAGAATCCCGAGAGCGACGAGTCGGCGCGCGGCTCTGCGATCGCCGAGGAGGTCGAACACGGCGGAGCAGACCCAGGCCCCGATGGGCACGGTGACGAGCAGTGGGTGTGCGGGGTGTCCGATCCAGGCGCCGCGCAGGGTTTTGTCCACGATGTCGTTCCGCAACAGCCGGCGCAGCCGGTGGGCGAGTGCCTCGGCCACGTCGTCGATGCGGTCCACGGACTCGGAGGCGCGAAGTAGTCGAGGGAGTGTCATCTGGGCTGTGGTACCCGCTTCCGCGGTGGTCAATCCGGAGGCACGAACTTCGGCCACTCCGGTGATGTCGAGCTCGGACCGGTAACGGAGCGGCAATCACCGGATCGAGTGACACGCAATGTGTATAACGACCTATACGCGGGGGCTTTGGGAAGACCGAACCGCCTCTGTACCACGCATGTGACAGTCAACTCCGGGTATCCACACAAGCATGGGGCTGGAGAACATCTGGGTGGCCACACTCACCGGTGGACTGATCAGGGCCGACTGCATCGTGGGTGTCGAAAGCCATCAGACCCCGGAGTTGACGGGCAAACCGGCGCGCTGGCTGCTCGACATCACGCTCGCCGTGCCCGCGGGCAGCGGTACGGGGGACGGGTGGGAGATCTCCCAACTCCACCGCACGTTGGCGCAGACCGACAGCTACCCGGCCCATGCGGCGGAGGAGCTCGCCCGCACCCTCGACCGGTTGCGGCGCGACGGCTCGGCGGGCCTGTTGCGAGCCGTCACCCGCCACGAGAGCCTCCGGTTCGAGTTCCTCCCATTCGACCGGGACGATTCGTGACCTCACGCGGGTTCGGACCGCTGTTGCGGTTCGCGTACCGGGTGCCTGGCCCAGTAGGTCGCCAACGCCGCGCCGGACACGTTGTGCCACACCGAGAACAGTGCGGCGGGCAACGCGGCCAGCGGGGTGAAGTGGGTGGTCGCGAGGCTGGCCGACAGCCCGGAGTTCTGCATCCCGACCTCCACGCTCACCGCGCGACACGCGGTCTCGTCGAGGCGGGCCACCTTCGCGACGAGGTAACCCAGCCCCAGGCCCAGCCCGTTGTGCACGATGACCGCCCCGACGAGCAGCAGCCCACTGGTGACCACCACGTCGGCGTTGGCCCCGACGACCCCGGCGACCACGACGACGACGCCGGTGACCGACACCAGCGGTAGGTACGGCGTCACCCGGTCCACGAGCGCCCCGGCCAGGGCCCGCACGACCACGCCCGCCAGCACGGGGACGAGCACCACCTGCACGATCGAGAAGAACAGGTCCCCGAAGCCCACGGGCAGCTCCGAGCCCGCGAGCCACAGCACCCACAGCGGCGTGATCAGCGGTGCCAGCATCGTGGCTATGGAGGTGAGCGTCACCGACAGGGCGACGTCGCCGCGGGCGAGGTAGACGATGACGTTGGACGCGGTGCCTCCGGGGGCGGCGCCCACCAGCACCATCCCGGCCAGTAGCAGGCCGGAGAGCCCGAACAACCAGCTCACCGCCACCGCCGCCAGCGGCATGACGAGGAACTGCGAGCACAGGCCGATCAGTACGGCCCACGGGCGGCGCAACACCAGCGCGAAGTCGTTGACCCGCAGCGTCAGCCCCATCCCGAACATGATCACGCCCAGCAGCACGGGCACGGCGTCGGACAGTACCGCCGTCTGGTCGGGCAGTGCCAGCCCGACCAGCCCGCCGAGGAGCACGAGGACCGCGAACCAGCGGGAGACGAAGTCGGCCAGCGCCGCGATCGGACCACGTCGGGTGCTCATGATCCCCTTCCGAGTGTCGAAGCGAGAGCCACACTCTACGGCGCACGGCGACCACGGTGAACCGGGTGAAGCCCGGATCACCTCGCTGCGAAGCCGCGCGGTGCCGCCACCGTGTCGAAAAGGAGTCAACCGGCCGCGCTCCGGGTACTGCGGGACGTGGAGGTGGAGCGGACATGATCGAGGTGAGCCGGGTGATGCCGGTGCGGCCGGAGCGGGTGTACGACGTGCTCGCCGACGGCTGGACGTACGCGGGGTGGGTGGTCGGTAACGCGCACATCCGGAAGGTGGACCCGTCGTGGCCCGCCGAGGGCAGCCGCATCTACCACAAGGCCGGGATGTGGCCCCTGCAGGTACCCGACGTCTCCACGGTGACGGCCGTCGCGCCCGGCCGGATGATTGAGCTCGCCGCACGGCTGTGGGTGCTGGGGCGGGCGCGAATCCGGCTCACGCTGAGTTCCGCGGGCGAGCACGGCACCAGGGTCGTCATGGGTGAGGAGGCGGTCAGCGGCCCGGCGAGTCTCCTCCCGGAGTCCGTGCAGGCGCTGGCCCTCAAGCCCCGCAACCTGGAGGCGCTGGCGAGGCTGGAGGACATCGCCGTGAACCGCAGGCCCCGTTCCGGCTCCGGGTGAGGGCTGTCAGTCCTGCGACTGGTGGCTGGGACGGCCCCACGGCGCGGAGGCCCACCGTCTCCACAACGGGGTCGTCGGCTCCGGTGCGAGCGCGGCACTGGAGGTGCCCGCGTGTTCCCGGAGCCCGGCCACCAGGCCGGCCACCGTCTCCGCCGCGTCATGGGCGGGAGCCCACTCCAGCTCGGTTCTCGCGCGGGTGGTGTCGACGAGCGCTGTGTGGTCGGCGAGTTCCAGCCAACCGGGGTGCAGCGGGTGGAGCCCGAGCCGCCACGCGAGGTCGAGCCCGGTCGAGGTGACCGTCTTGGGCACGGGGATTCGGTGGCCGCCCACCGCGGCGGCGAGGTCACGGGCGCGCAGCACGGTTCGGCGGCGAGGTTGAAGGCGCCGGTCACGTCGCGGTCGAGCGCGGCGACGACGGCGGCCGCGACGTCGTCGGCGTGGACGGCCTGCAGGCGCAAGCGGGGCCACAGGGGCAGCGGGAGCCACGGCTTGCCGACCCACCCGCCGGGAATCAGGTCGCCAAGGAGGCGGCGGGCGAACTCTCCCGCCGCCTCGTGCTGCAGGATCACGCACGGTCGGAGGCGGGTCACGGCGATGTCGGGATGCCGCCGGGTGAAGGAGTCCAGGTGGTGTTCCAGCCACACCTTGCCGCGGCTGTAGGCGCTGCCGGTGATGCCGTCGCGGGGCCAGCCCTCGCTCACCCGCGACCACCGGGGAGCGTCCGAGTAGACGGCCGCCGACGAGCCCACCACGAGCCGGGGTACGTTGGCGCGGGCCACGGCACGCAGGAGGTGGCGGGTGCCCGCGACGTTGGTGCGCCACATCGGCGGGTCGTCCCGCCGGGGGTGGATGGCCCACGCCAGGTGGACGACCGCGTCGGCGTCGGCGAGGACGGCGGTGAGCCGAGCGACCTCACCGGGGTCGCCCAGGTCGCACGAGACCCAGTCGGCATGCCGGTAGGGCTCGCTGTCGAGTGGGGGGAACCGGCGGGCGAGACCGATCACGTGCCGGTCGGGGGTCAGGGCGAGCCGTCGCAGCAATGCCGTACCGACGTTGCCGGTCGCTCCGGTCACGACGATCGTGGGGCCCACTGCCATGGTGTGGGAAGTCCCCGGTGGCGGCCGTGGTGAAACGCGGTGAGGGACGCGCGTGGTCGGTGTAGGGTTTCGCCCAGTGGGTACGCCAAGGGCCGTGAGCGCGCTGGGGTCGGACGCCGACGACACGGTGGACGCCGTCGTCGTCGGGGCGGGACAGAACGGGTTGGTCGCCGCCAACATGCTGGCCGACGCCGGGTGGGACGTCCTGGTGCTGGAGGCCACCCCGCACGTGGGGGGAGCGGTTCGTACCGCGGAGCTGACCGAGCCGGGTTTCCGGCACGACGTGTTCAGCGCCTTCTATCCGATGTCGGTCGCCTCGCCGGTCATGCGGGCGCTGGATCTGGAGCAGTACGGGGTGCGTTGGCGACACGCGCCCGCCGTGCTCGCGCACGTGCTGCCCGACGACCGGGTGGCGCTGCTGTCCCGCGATCCGGACGTCACGGCCGCGTCGATCTCGGCGTTCGACCCTCGCGACGGGGACGAGTGGCGCAGACAGTTCGAGGAGTGGTTGCGGGTCAAGGAGCCGTTCCTCGACTTGCTGTTCACCCCGTTTCCCCCGGTCCGGTCGACGCTGCGACTGGCGCGTGTCCTGGGGGTCGCCGACGGGCTGAGGTTCGTGCGCATGCTCGCCAGCCCGGTGCAGACGCTCGGGCGGGAGACTTATCACGGTGAGGGGGCGCGGCTGCTGTTGGCGGGCAACGCGCTGCACACCGATCTCGGTCCCGGTGCGGCGGGCAGTTCGGTGTTCGGGTGGCTGCTCAGCATGCTCGGTCAGGATGTCGGGTTCCCCGTGCCCGAGGGAGGAGCCGGTCGGCTCGCGGACGCGTTGGCGACCCGGCTGCGCACGCGCGGCGGGCGGATCGAGTGCTCCCGTCCGGTGACGCGGGTGCTGGTGGCCGGGGGACGGGCGCTCGGCGTCCGGGACGCCCACGGGGCGCTCGTGCGGGCCCGGCGAGCCGTGCTGGCGGACGTGCCCGCGCCCCTGCTGTACCGGGAGCTGGTTGGCCGGGAGCACCTGCCCGCACGCTTGGTGTCCGATCTGGACCGGTTCCACTGGGACGACGCGACGGTCAAGGTGGACTGGGCGTTGTCGGGGCCCATCCCGTGGAGCAACCCGGACGTCGCTCGGGCGGGAACGGTGCACCTCGACAACGACATCGAGGGGCTCATCCGCTACAGCGCCGAGCTCACCTCGGGCCGTCTTCCGGCCGAACCGATGCTCGTGCTGGGGCAGATGACCACCAGTGATCCCACGCGCTCGCCCGAGGGCACCGAGGTGGCCTGGGCGTACACCCACGTGCCCCAGGGGTTGGAGTGGGACGCCGATCGGTTGCGCCGGTTCGTCGACCGCGTGGAGGGCATCGTCGAACGACATGCCCCCGGCTTCACGGCACGAATCCGCGGCAGGCACGTGCTGGGTCCCGCCGACCTGCAGGAGGCCGAACCGAGTTTGGTCGGCGGCGCCATCAACGCGGGAACGGCGGCCCTGCATCAGCAGCTCGTCTTCCGGCCGGTGCCGGGGCTGGGGCGTTCCGACACCCCGATCGACCGTCTGTACCTCGCGGGCGCGTCGGCGCATCCCGGTGGTGCCGTCCACGGTGGACCGGGAGCCAACGCCGCGAGGGCCGCGCTCTGGCGAGCGGGTCCGGCCGGGGCGGGCTACGGCGGGTTGATGCGTGCCGCGCACGCGGCACTGTATGCGGACTGACACCGCTTCGGGTGGACGGGGCGCATGCCCGGGGTGTCGAAGTCGATGCGACGGGTATCCGGTGACCATGTTCGGCACTGACACCGTCGACCGCGTGCTGGTGACCTATCTCAACGACCACTACGCCGCCGCCGTCGTCGGCTCGGAACTGGCTCGGCGGCTGGCCTCTCAGCAGCGTGGTTCGGTCCGGGCGGACGAGATCGCCGCGTTGGCCGAGGAACTGGCGGAGGACCTGCGGACGCTGCGCCGGGTCATGGCCGACCTGGAGGTGCCCGTCCGCACGTACAAGGCCACCGCGGCGTGGGCCGCGGAGAAGGTCGGCAGGCTCAAGCTCAACGGTCGGGTGTTGGCGCCGTCGCCGTCGAGTCCGGTGGTGGAGCTGGAGGGGATCGCGGCGCAGGTCACGGCCAAGATCGGGATGTGGCGGAGCATGCGGTCGAGGGCCCGGCGGGACGGCAGGCTGGATCCGGACGAGATGGACGAACTGCTCGCCCGCGCCGAACGTCAGCGGGAGACCGCGCTTCGACTGCACGACCACTTCGCGGACGCCGCCTTCGCCTGAACCGGTGACGTCGCTCCTTACACCCGCCACGGAAGACCGAAGCGTCGTGGTGGTGCGGGTGTGAGATACGATTCCGCTCTTGGCGCTCTCCCGGATCTTCGGCATGATCGTCGCCGGAGTCGGAGTGGGAGGCTTATTCAGTGAGCATCGTCGGCACCAAGGTGGTCCGCGTCGAGGACGACAAACTCATCACGACGGGCGGCACCTATATCGACGACCTTCGCGAGGAGGCGCTCACCGGCGCCGTTCACGCGATGTTCGTGCGGAGTCCGATCGCGCACGCGACCGTCACCTCGATCGATGTCGAGGAGGCCGCCGCGGCGCCGGGGGTCGTCGCCGTGTACACCGCGGCCGATCTCGACCTGGCTCCGGGGCGGGCCGGTCCGGTGGCGCAGCCGTGGCTGGCCGACGGCGTGGTGCGTTACGTCGGGGAACCGGTGGCGCTGATCCTCGCCGAGCACCCCTATCAACTGGAGGACGCGGCCGAGCTGGTCGATGTGGACTACGAGCCGCTCGACGTGGTGTCGGACATCGACTCGGCCTTGTCCGGCGAGGTGGTGCTGCATCCGGAACTGGGCGGCAACGTGGTCCAGACCCACGGGGGTGACTTCGCCGAGGACACCTTCGCCGACTGCGAAGTGGTGGTCAGCCGCACCATCGTCAACCAGCGGGTGGCACCCGCGCCGCTGGAGGTCAGGGGAGCGGCGTGCGCCTGGGGCGACGACGGTCGACTGACCATGTGGCTGTCCACTCAGAACGCTCACTCCGCCCGGTCGACCCTGGCCAAGGGACTCGGCATCGACTCGACGGAGATCCGGGTCATCGCCCCCGACGTGGGCGGGGGATTCGGGGCGAAGATCGGCGCCGACCCCGAGGCGGTGGTCCTGGCTTGGGCGTCCCGCCGCGCGGGGCGTCCGGTGCGGTGGTCGGAGAGTCGCAGCGAGAACCTGACGGCGATGACGCACGGCCGGGCGCAGCGCAACACGATCACGATCGGGGGACGTCGCGACGGCACCGTGCTGGCGTTCCGGCTGGAGGTCGTGCAGGACGCGGGCGCCTATCCCCGCACGCTGTACCTGCCGACGCTGACGGAGATGATGGCCTCCGGTGTGTACCGGTTCCCGCGCGTGGAGACGGCCAGCCGGGCGGTGGTCACCAACACCACCCCCATCGCCGCCTATCGGGGCGCGGGCAGGCCGGAGGCGACCGCCGCCGTGGAGCGCGCGATCGACCTGTTCGCCGCCGAGATCGGGCTCGACCCGGCCGAGGTCCGCAGGAAGAACTTCATCCCGCCCGACGCGTTCCCCTACACCACGCCGACGGGCGCCGAGTACGACACCGGCGACTACGCCGCGGCCCTCGACAAGGCGTTGGAGGCGGCGGGCTACGCGGAGCTGCGGGAGGAGCAGATCCGCAGGAGTGCCGTGGGCGACCCGATCGCGTTGGGCATCGGCGTCTCGGCTTACGTCGAGATCACCGGCGCCGACCGGCGCGGTGACAGCGGCCGGGTGGAGATCAACCCGGACGGCACCGTCACCGCCTACACCGGAGTGTCCCCGCACGGACAGGGCATCCACACGACGTTCGCGATGTTGCTGTCCGACCGGCTCGGTGTGCCGATGGAGAAGATCACCGTGAAGCACGGTGACACCGACGAGATCCCCAAGGGGGTCGGCACGATGGGGTCCCGGTCGCTGCAGTACGGCGGGTCCGCGATCCGCAAGGCGGCCGACGCGGTGATCGAGAAGGCCCGCGAGCTGGCCGCCGACGAGCTGGAGGCCGCTCCGGGGGATCTCGAACTGGACACCGCGTCGGGCACGTGGCGAGTGCGGGGCGCGGCGTCGGCGGGCGCGGTGAGCTGGGCACGGTTGGCCGAGCGCGCCGGCGACGACGGGTTGTCGGCCGACGTGTGGGCGGACGAGGTGTCGCCGACGTTCCCGTTCGGGGTGCACGTGGCCGTGGTGGAGGTGGACACGCTCACCGGCAAGGTGACGCTGCGGCGGATCGTCGCCGTCGACGACGCGGGCCCCGTGATCAACCCCGTCACGTTCACCGGGCAACGCCACGGCGGCCTCGCCCAGGGCGCGGCCCAGGCGTTGTTGGAGGTCATGCACTACGACGCCGAGGGAAACCCGACCACGGCCACCTTCGCCGACTACTCGTTCCCCACCGCGGTCGAGCTGCCCGACTTCGAGCTGGTCACCATGGTCACCCCCACCGACCGCAACCCGCTCGGGGTCAAGGGCATCGGGGAGTCGGCGACGATCGGGTCCACCCCCGCGGTGCAGAACGCGGTGGTGGACGCGCTGTCGCACCTCGGCGTGACCCACGTCGACATGCCCGCGACACCGCTGCGGGTGTGGGAGGCGATAGCGGAGGCTCAGGCATCGACGCGAGCAGGGAAGGCGGACTGACAGCGTTGCGCGTCACGATCGAGATCAACGGACAAACGGTGACCGAGGAGGTCGAGGACCGGACCTTGCTCGTGCACTTCGTGCGCGACGTCGCCGGGCTCACCGCCACCAACGTCGGCTGCGACACCACGTCCTGCGGCGCCTGCACGGTGCTGCTCGACGGGGAGTCGGTGAAGTCGTGCACCGTGTTGGCGGCGCAGGCCGACGGCCACCGGGTCACCACCCTGGAAGGCCTGACCGGTGAGGACGGACAGCGGCATCCGCTGCAACGGGCCTTCTCGGAACACCACGGTCTGCAGTGCGGGTTCTGCACCCCCGGCATGATCATGGCGGCGGCGTCGCTGTTGCAGGAGAACCCCAGGCCCACGCGGGAGCAGGTCCGCGAGGGCCTGGAGGGCAATCTCTGCCGGTGCACCGGCTACCACAACATCGTCAACGCCGTGATCGCCGCGTCCGGGCAGGAGGTCGAGAAGTGATCCCGGCTACCCTGCGCTACCACCGGGCGTCCTCCGTGGAGGACGCGTTGGCCGTGCTGGCCGAGCACGACGACGAGGCGAAACTGCTGGCGGGCGGACACTCGCTGCTGCCGTTGATGAAGCTCCGGTTGGCCGCCCCCGAGGTGGTCGTGGACATCGGGGGCCTGACCGAACTGTCGTACGTGCGACTCGACGGCGACGACGTCGCCATCGGGGCCTTGACCCGCTACCACGACCTGGCGCGCGACCCCGTGCTGGCCGACCACGCGCCGCTGGTGGCGCACGTGGCGGGAGTGATCGGGGACCCGCAGGTGCGGCACCGGGGCACCATCGGCGGGTCTGTCGCCCACGGGGACGCCGCCGCCGACCTGCCCGCGGCCCTGCTCGCCGCCGAGGCCTCGTTCGTGGTGCGGGGCCGGGACGGCCTGCGCACCGTCCCCGCGAAGGAGTTTTTCCTCGGGCCGTTCACCACCGCGCTGGAACCCGACGAGGTGCTGACCGAGATCCGCCTGCCCCGCGCCGATCACGTGGGGTGGGGGTTCGAGAAGTTCACGCGGCGCGCGATCGACTGGGCCATCGTGGGAGTCGCCGTGCAGGGCGACAACGTCGGCCTGATCAACATGGCGGGCACGCCGATCCGGGCCGAGGCCACCGAACGCGCGCTGGCCGACGGCGCGTCGATCCCCGAGGCCGCGGCCCTGGCCGCCGAGGACACCAGTCCCGCCGACGAACCACACGCCACGGCCGAGTACCGCAAGCACCTCGCTCGCGTGCTCACCGAGCGAGCCCTGGTACGGGCGCGCCGCGGCTGAGGCGGCCGTCCGGTGAGCGGTTACCGGACCGTGCCGGTCGTTTCCCGTGGTGACACCCGTGGCCGTCACCGTCGTGGTGTACACCCGCAGATCCGGCGTCACAGGGGGGTTCGTAGAGGTCGTCGAGGCCGGTGAGTCCCCGAAGCTCACCGGCCTCGACGCGGGCGTAGGGGCGATCACGGGCACGAGGGTCAACACGCGGTGCCGTGACAGCAGTTCGGCGACGTAGCCCACCCGAACGCGTCGGGGCCGGTCGTCGGCGGAGAACCGAGAGCGCTGCGCAGCTCGCCCCCACCTCTCCTCGGCATTCGACGTCGAACTCCACGTGGTCTGCACCGCGCGGGCCTACGCGCCAAGCGCCTTCGGGGTACAAGAACGCCAGGCCCCGGCACACCACCGGTTCCGCCGAGCTGCTGGACGCCGTGCGCACCGGAGGTGCCGGCGGATGGTCACTCGCCGCGCCCGTTGAGAGCGGCCGAGCTCACCGCCCCGTGCCGCGTTGCCTGATCCGGTACAGGGCGTAGGTCACCCAGAAGGCCAGCGCCGACACCATCATGAGAATCCCGAAGAACCACATCATCCAGTTCGGCTCGGTGGTGACCATCGCGATCACGAACACCGCGACTCCCACGACCGTCGTGAAAGCGACCGAGAGCAGACGTCGACGGGACAGATCGACCTGGGGGCGCTGTGGTTGTTCGGTCATGTGCGCACATTCTGCCAGCCACCCCGAAGGCCGGGGCGGCAATCCCGTGGGACGCCGAACACCCCGCCCCACCGGGGTCGTCGGACCGGTCACCCGCCGGTCCGAAGTGAACGGACTCCGGAAGCGCTCGCGGCGGACCCGGCCGTCGCCGGTGGCCATTCCCGCCGGGAGCCCCTAGCCTGGGGCCCGTGGCGAGGTATGTGGACGTACACCCGGTGAACCCGCAACCGCGCGCGATCGCGCAGGCGGTGCAGGTCCTGCGCTCCGGCGGCGTCGTGGTCTATCCCACCGATTCCTGTTTCGCGCTCGGTTGCGTGGTGGGCAACAAACAGGGCATCGATCGCATCCGCGCGATCCGCAAACTGGACGAACGGCATCACTTCACGCTCGTGTGCCGCGACTTCGCGCAGCTCGCGCGGTTCGTCCACCTCGACAACACGGCGTTTCGGGCCATCAAGGCGGCCGTGCCCGGCCGGTACACGTTCATCCTTCCCGCCACGAAGGAAGTGCCGCGTCAGCTCTCGCACCCGAAGAAGAAGACGGTCGGGGTGCGCATCCCGGACCACGCCGTCGCCCGGGCCCTCGTCACGGAACTCGGGGAACCCATCGTGTCGAGCACCTTGCTCCTGCCCGGTGAGGACGAACCGCTGACGCTGGGATGGGAGATCAAGGAACGGCTCGACACGGTCGTGGACGTCGTGCTCGACTCCGCCGACTGCGGCGTGGAGCCCACCACCGTGGTGGACTTCTCCGAGGGCGCGCCGGAGATCGTGCGCGAGGGCGCGGGCGATCCCGACCGCTTCCGCTGACCCGAGCTCCCGCCGCTCACCCCGGAAGGGTCCGCCGCAGTCCACGCAGCCGTCGCTCGACCTCCGGGGAGGCGCCCACCAGGGTCACCTCGGCGTCCAACGCCATGAGCAATACGGTGTACTGCGTGACCAGCTCGGCCGACTCCGCGCTGAGCCGCACGGCACACGTCTCCGGCCCGGTGGGGCTGATCTCGCCGGGGACGGTGGTGAACAGCCGCCGCCGCAGCTCGTCGGCGGACAACGCCACCACCAGCCGCGCGCCGTGCCGGTACTCGGCGGCGGCGAAGGACCGGGTCAGGTAGGTCGCCGGGTCCGGCGCGGGCAACGTTCGCGGAGTGAACCGGTGGCGGGTGGACACCGGGCGGGTGAGCCGGTCGACGCGGAACGAACGCCAGTCGTGACGGTCGAGGTCGTAAGCGACCAGATACCAGTGACCGCGCACGGTGACCAGATGGTGCGGTTCCACCCGGCGCGCACCGGCGGTGCCGTCCCGGCCGCGGTAGTCGAAGCTCACGATCTCCCGGTCGTGACAGCAGGCCGCGAGCACCGCGAGCACCGCGGGGTCCACGCCCGGCGCCTCCGTCGAGGTCACGACCACGCTGGCGGTCCCGAGGGCGGCCAGCCGGGGCCGCAACCGTCCGGGCAGCCCGCGTTCCAGCTTCGTCAGAGCCCGCACGGCGCTGTCCGCGACTCCGGTGACCCCGGTGCCCGCCGCCGCCACCAGCCCGAGCGCCACCGCCACCACCTCGTCGTCGTCCAACAGCAGCGGGGGCAGGTTCCGGCCCGAGGTCAGCCGGTAGCCGCCCGCAGTGCCGGGGGCGCTCGCCACCGGGTAGTCCAGCGCGCGGAGTCGCTCGATGTCGCGGCGCACGGTCCGGGTGGTGACCCCGAGCCGGGCGGCCAGTTCGGCGCCCGACCACTCCCGCCGGGTCTGCAACAGCGACAGCAGCCGGAGCAGGCGGGACGGCATGGTCTCGTTCACCCGGTCGGTCCTCTCGCTCGCTCGCGATCCCACAATGCCTTCCGTTGCGGACCGATCCTGTCCGCAACAACCCCTAGCGTGCCGGGTATGAGCGACAAGAACAGCAGTATCGAGCAACTCACCGCCCACCTTCCCGACGCCGTGCTCGATCCCGCGTCCGGCGACCACGACGCCGAGCGTGCCGGATTCCAACTGCACCACCCGCACCGTCCCGCGGCGATCGTCGCCGCGACCCGCGCCGAGGACGTGCGCGCCGCCGTGGAGTTCGCCGCCACTCACCGGACGCCGTTCGCCGTGCAAGCCACCGGACACGGGCGTGCCGTCCCCACCGACGGGCTATTGATCAGTACGCGCCGCATGACCGGCGTGCGGATCGACCCGGCCACCCGCACCGCGTGGGTCGAGGCCGGAGCGACCTGGAGCCGGGTCGTCGAGGCGGCGGCACCCCACGGGCTGGCGCCGTTGTCCGGGAGCTTCCCCGGCGTCGGCGCCGTCTCCTACACCTTGAGCGGCGGGGTGGGGCTACTGGCCCGTCGGTACGGCTTCGCGGCCGACCACGTGCGCCGACTCGACGTGGTCACTCCCGACGGGCGGCTGCGCGAGGTGACCGAGCGGTCCGAGCCCGACCTGTTCTGGGCATTACGCGGCGCGGGCGGCCACCTCGGCGTGGTCACCGGCATGGAGATCGACCTGGTACCGGTCACCCACGTCTACGGTGGCAGCCTGCTGGTCGACCTCCAGCGGGCACCCGACGTGCTGGAGGTCTGGCGGCGGTGGACCGAGGACGTCCCGGAGGAGACGACCTCGGCGGTGACCGTGCTGACCTATCCGGACGTGCCGCAGCTGCCGGAGGGACTGCGGGGACGGCCGATCGCCCACCTGCGCGTCGTCCATCTCGGCTCGGCCGAGGAGGGCAGCGCCGTGGTGGAACCCCTGCGTGCGTGCGGCCCGATCCTGCGCGACACGCTGGCCGAGATCCCCTACACCCGAGCCGGGGAGATCTTCGACGAACCCGAGCAGCCCCACCCCTATCGAGGCGACAACGTCGTCGTCCGGGACCTCGAACCCGAGGCACTTTCCGGGCTGGCGCAGGCGGCCGGACCGTCCGCGCGGGTGTTCACGGTGACCGGCATCCGGCATCTGGGCGGCGCGCTCGCTCGCCCACCGCGCGCCGCGAACGTCGTCGGTCACCGCGACGCCCGCTACCTCGTGTCGATCCTTTCCCCGGTGGAAGACGGAGAGGAGAAGCTGGTGAGGAAGCTGCACGACGATGTGCTCGCCTCCTTCGCCGGCGTCGCGCTCGGTCGCGGACTCAACTTCGCCTACCGGGAGCTGGGCCCGGAGGAGTTCCGCTCCGCGTTCTCCGCCGAGGACTACCCGCGGCTGCTGGCGATCAAGGAACGGGTCGACCCGCACGGCCTCTTCCGCCCCGGCCAGGGCGGGCCGCGGGTTGCCCGAGTCGATCCCGCACGTGGTCCGGTGCGGGGGCGTCACCGGCTCACGGGGTGGTGCCGGTCAGGTGATGAAGCCGGGCAACAGTCCCGTCGTGGCGAGTGACCGCCGCCTGCGCAGCCACACCTTGCGGGTGCCGTCGGCGAACAGGCGGACGTTGGACAACTCCCAACCCGAGAACTCGGCGTGGATCGACAGTTGCACGGCCGCGGAGAGCCGGGACACACCGGGAGGCAACTGCACCCGGCGGTACTCCCACTCGCCGTCGACCACCGCTTCCGCGTTCGTCATGGAGTGATCACCTGGATCCCTTCCCCGGTCGCCGAGCCCACCACGACTCGGGACGTCCCTGAGTCGACCGTAACCGAATTGGGCTGGTGAACGGTGGGGTAGCGGTACCGCTCCGTCGGTTCCCCGCCGCGGACGTCGAACCCCACGACCTCGTTGCGTGCGGTCAGGGTTACCCACAGTAGATCCCGTTCGGAGTCGTAGGCCATGCCGTAGACCCCGCCCGGCACCGGGTAGAGCTGGCGCAGCAGCAACGGGTCCACGGAGAACGCCAGGAGACCGCCGCTGCGGGTGTCGGTGACGAACACCCGGCCGTAGTCGTCGGTGACCACGTTCGTGGCGCCCTGACCCGCGCGCAGACCCACGCCGATGTCCCGGCCCTCCAGGTCCACTTCGAACACGGCGCTGCGCAACCGGTCGAGCACGACGGGCTTGCCGTCGGCCACCACGACGTCGTCGGCGCTGTTCAGGCCTCCGGCGATCACCGGGTCGAGGCGACCGTCGTCCAGCACCCCGACGCCCTTGCGCTCACGCAGGCTGAGCAGGGTGCGGTCGTCGAGCACGGTCACGCCGGTGGGGCCGCCCTCGGCGGGAGTGACGCGGACCTCCCCGTCGAGGGTGATGCGCGCGAGCGCGTTCGCGGACGGCACGGGAGCCAGCAGCTCCTCGCCCACGACGGTGAGGTTCTCGACCGGGCCCGGCAACTCCACGACGGTGGGCTCGGGGGCTGGCGCGGCGAGGGCGTCGCGGTCGTAGAGCAGCACCCTGGCCGGGTCGGCCACGGCGACGGCGAGGACACCGTCACGGGAGGTCGCCAGGGCGGTGACGTCGCCGTCGACACCGATCACCGACCCCGCGGGCTCGGTCGTGGTCGCCGGGGACGGGGCAGCGGTCGCCGCGGTGGGGTTCTCGACCACCTGGAGCTCGTCGGTGACCTCCTCCTCACCGGAGCAGGCCGCCAGGGGGATCACCAGCGCGGCGATCAGGGCCGTGGAGGCGAGCTTGGGGAAGGCTGTGCGTGTTCTCATGAGGGCCACCGTTCCGGGTAGCCGAACTCGATGGCGCTGACATCGTCGAGCGCGGCCTTGATCGCTGCGGGCAGGGTCAGGTTCTCGGCGGCGAGGGAACCGGCGAGCTGGTTCTTGTCTCGGGCGCCCACGATGGGAGCGACCACGCCGGGCCGGTCGCGCACCCACGCCAGGGCGACGGCCAGCGGTGAGGTGCCCAGCCCCTCGGCCGCGGTGACGACCGCCTCGACGATGCGGGCCGCGCGTTCGGTGCGGTGCTGCTCGACGTAGTTGGCGTAAGTGGTGGACGCGCCACGGGAGTCGGCCGGGGTGCCGGTGCGGTACTTGCCGGTGAGCACGCCGCGCCCGAGCGGGGCCCACGGCAGCACACCGATCCCGTGGTGCGCGGCGGCGGGCACGACCTCGCGTTCGATGCCGCGTTCGAGCAGGGAGTACTCCGACTGGATCGACACGATCCGGCCCTCGCCGATGGTCGACGCGGCCGTCGCGAGCTGCCAGCCCGTGTAGTTGCACACGCCGACGTAGCGCACCTTGCCGCTGCGCAACGCGTACTCCAGAGCGGACAGTGTCTCCTCCAGCGGCACGGCCGCGTCCCACGCGTGCAGTTGCCACAGGTCGATGTGGTCGACCCCCAGCCTGCGCAGGGAGCCGTCCAACGCCGACAGCAACGCTCCGCGCGAGGCGCCACCCCCGAACGGCCCGTCGGTCCTGCGGGCGACGGCCTTGGTGGCGATCACCACCTGGTCGCGGGGCACCAGGTGGTCCAACAGTGACCCCAGCAGACGCTCGACCTCCCCGTCACCGTAGATGTCGGCGGTGTCGACGAGGGTTCCGCCCGCGTCGACGAACGCCGAGAGCTGGTTGGCGGCGTTCTCGGCGTCGGTGCTGGTCGACCACGACAGGGTGCCGAGTCCCATCCGCGACACCCGCAGGCCGGAGGTGCCGAGCTGACGGCTTTCCATGGCGTCAGAGCCTAACCGTCACCCGTGCGGGTTCGTGACCAAGGAGGGCCGCGGCGCGTCACCGCTCACGACAAACGTCTACTCGTGGGTAACCCTGGGGTGCCGTCCGCGGGGCACGCGCCGCCGAGTCCGCCGGCGGCGGCTATCGTGCCGCTGACGGACAGGCGGAAGTCGACCCGGTCGACGACCTTCGACGGTGGGAGATGTCTTGGCCCCCTATCAGCCCGGTAATGACGGTGTTTCAGCAGGTCGGATGCGGTTGGGACTGAACCTCGGCTACTGGGGCGCGGGTAACGACGCGTCGAATCTGACCTTGGCCAAGGAGGCCGACGCGCTCGGCTACTCGGTGGTGTGGGTCGCGGAGGCGTACGGCTCCGACGCGGCGACCGTGCTCGCCTGGATCGCCGCCCAGACCTCCTCCATCGACGTCGGGAGCGCGGTCTTCCAGATCCCGGCGCGGACCCCGGCGGCCACGGCCATGACGGCCGCGACGTTGGACACCCTCTCCGGCGGACGCTTCCGGCTGGGACTCGGGGTCTCGGGTCCGCAGGTCTCCGAGGGATGGCACGGGGTGCGGTTCACCGCCCCACTCGGCCGCACCCGCGAGTACGTCGACATCGTCCGGGCCGCCCTGCGCCGCGAGAAGGTGCGCTACGAGGGCAAGCACTTCCAGCTCCCCCTGCCCGACGGTCCGGGCAAGGCACTGGCCCTGACGGTGCACCCGGTGCGGGAACACATCCCCACCTATCTCGCCGCGATCGGCCCCAAGAACCTCGAACTGACCGGGGAGATCGCCGACGGCTGGCTGCCGGTGTTCTTCTCTCCCGAGCACGCCCCCGCCCAGCTCGACCATCTCCGGGCCGGGGCCGCCAAGGCCGGCCGCACGCTCACCGACTTCGACATCGCCCCCTCCGTGCCGCTGGTGCCGGGCGAGGACTGGAAGACCTGCGCCGACTCCGTCCGCGCCTACGCGGCGCTGTACCTGGGGGGAATGGGCAGCCGGGAGAAGAACTTCTACAACCAGCTCGCGGTCCGGATGGGCTTCGCCACCGCCGCCGCCGAGGTCCAGGACCGCTACCTCGCCAAGGACTACCAGGGCGCGATGGCCGCGGTCCCGTTGGAATTCCTCGACGCGACCTCCCTGCTCGGCCCGACCGAACGCATCGCCGAGCGCATGACCGCCTTCGCGGAGGCGGGCGTCACCACGTTGAACGTGATCCCGTTCGTCGCGCCGGAGAACGGTGCCGCGGCCCTGCGTACCGCGCTGGAGGCGTTGGAGAGAGCGGGAGTGGCCTGATGGGCTGGTTCGAGGCGCTCGTCCTGGGGCTGGTGCAGGGACTCACGGAGTTCCTGCCGATCTCCTCCAGCGCCCACATCCGACTGACGGCGGCGTTCGCGGGATGGGACGACCCCGGCGCCGCCTTCACGGCCGTCACGCAGATCGGCACCGAACTCGCGGTGCTGCTGTACTTCAGCCGGAAGATCGGCCGCATCCTGCGTCACTGGTTCCTCTCGTTGGGCAACCGCGAGTACCGCTCCGACCCCGACGCCAGGATGGGCTGGCTCATCATTGTCGGGTCGATCCCCATCGGGGTACTGGGCCTGCTGTTCGAGGAGCGCATCGAAAGCGTGTTCCGCGACCTGCGCCTGACGGCCACGACGCTCATCGTGTTCGGGCTGCTGCTGTTGCTCGCCGACCGGATCGGCGGCAAGAACCGCGAGCTCGACCAGCTGACCGTCCCGCACGGCCTCGCCTACGGCTTCGCGCAGGCACTGGCGCTGATTCCGGGGGTGTCGCGCTCGGGCGGCACGATCACCGGTGGCCTGCTCCTCGGCTACAAGCGCGCCGACGCCGCGGAGTACGCGTTCCTGCTCGCGGTGCCCGCAGTACTCGCCTCGGGTGTCTACAAGCTCACCGACATCGGTGAGGGCGACGCGCCGGGCGTGGGCCCGACTCTGCTGGCCACCATCGTGTCGTTCGGTGTCGGCTACGCCGTGATCGCGTGGCTGATGTCCTACATCAAGAACAACAGCTTCCTGCCGTTCGTGGTCTATCGCGTCGCGCTGGGCGTGCTGGTCCTGGTGCTGGTGTTCACCGGGGTGTTGGACCCCGACGCGGGTCCGGTGGAGACCGACGCGGTCGGACAAGGGGAGTGAGGCCGTAGGGTGGCGTCGTGGCTACTGTGATCCTGCTCAGGCACGGCAGGTCGACGGCGAACAACGCGGGCGTGCTGGCCGGCCGCACCCCGGGGGTCGCCCTGGACGACACGGGTCGGGCGCAGGCGGAAGGGCTGGTGGCGCGGCTGGCGGACGTGCCGTTGGCGGCGGTGCTGACCTCACCCCTGCTGCGGTGCAGGCAGACGGTGGCGCCCCTGGTGAAGGCGAGGGGACTGACCCCGCGCACCGAGTCGCGGCTGTCCGAAGTCGATTACGGTGAGTGGTCGGGCGGTCGGCTCAAGGACCTGGCCAAGCAGCCACTGTGGAAGGTGGTGCAGTCTCAGCCGTCGGCCGCGGTCTTCCCCGGTGGTGAGGGGCTGGCGCAGATGCAGGCCCGTGCCGTGCGAGCGATCCGGGAGCACGACGCGCGCATCGCCGCCGAACACGGGGAACGGGCGGTGTGGGTGGCGTGCACCCACGGTGACGTGATCAAGGCGGTGTTGGCCGACGCGCTCGGACAACATCTCGACATGTTCCAACGCACGGTCGTCGATCCGGCGTCGGTGTCGGTGATCCGCTACACCGAGACCCGGCCGTTCGTGCTGCGTGTGAACGACTGCGGGGGCGAGTTGAGCGGGATCGTGCCGTCCGCGCCGAAACGACGGCGCAGGGGCCGCGGACTGTCCTCCGACGCGGAGGTCGGGGGATCGACGGGACGAAAGGATTGATCGTGACGACTGCGGACAACCCGCTGTTGACGGCGAGCGACCTGCCGTACGAGTTGCCGCCGTTCGACCGGATCTCGGGCGAGCATTTCCTGCCCGCGTTCGAGGCGGGGATGGCGGAACAGGCCGCCGAGGTGGAGGCCATCGCGAACAACCCGGAGCCGCCGACGTTCGACAACACGATCGTGGCGTTGGAACGTTCCGGGCAGCTGCTCGACCGAGTCTCGCAGGTGTTTTTCAACCTCCACGCCTCCCACACGAACGACACGTTGCGAGCGGTGCACGCCGAGGTCGCGCCGAAGCTGGCCGCGCACTCGGACGCCATCCACCTGAACCCGGCGTTGTTCGCCAGGGTGGAGAAGCTCTACACCGAACGGGACTCGCTCGACCTGGACGAGGAGTCGGCGTGGTTGCTGCGCCGCTACTACCTGGACTTCGTGCGCGCCGGCGCGGCGCTGCCGGAGGCCGACCGGGAGCGGTTGCGGGAACTCAACACCGAGCTGTCGTCGCTGTCGACCCGGTTTCAGGACAACCTGCTGGCCGACACGAACGACCTCGCGGTGTTGGTGTCCGACCGCGAGGAGCTGGCGGGCCTGTCGGAGAGCACGATCGCGGCGGCGGCCGAGGCGGCCGCGGCCAGGGGCGAGGAGGGCAAGTACCTGCTGACGCTGTCGTTGCCGACGGCGCAGCCGCTGCTGGCGTCGTTGGAGAACCGTAAGGTGCGGGAACGGCTGTTCCGGGCGTCGATGGCGCGCGGCAATCGGGACAACGAGCACGACAACAAGGCGGTGCTGGCGCGGATCGCGCGGTTGCGCGCGGAGCGGGCCGCGCTGCTGGGCTACGAGAACCACGCCGCGTACGTGATCGAGGACCAGACGGCGGGCTCGGTCCGGGCGGCCACGGATCTGCTGCACCGGCTGGCCCCGGTGGCGGTGTCCAACGCTCGCGCCGAGGCGGCCGAGCTGGCCGAGGAGATCGCGCGGTTGGGTGCCGACCACCCGCTGGAGCCGTGGGACTGGGCGTTCTACGCCGAGCGGGTGCGCAAGCGCCGGTTCGACGTCGACGACGCCGAGCTGCGCCCGTACTTCGAGCTGGACCGGGTGCTGCGCGACGGGGTGTTCTTCGCGGCGACGAAGCTGTACGGGCTGACGTTCACCGAGCGCCACGACCTGCCGACCTACCACCCCGACGTGCGGGTGTTCGAGGTGTTCGACGCCGACGGCAGCCCGCTGGGGTTGTTCCTGGGGGACTACTACGCGCGGGAGTCCAAACGCGGCGGTGCGTGGATGAACTCCTACCGGACGCCCTCGCGGTTGTTGGGTCGCAAGCCGGTGGTGGTGAACAACCTGAACATCACCAAGCCGCCCGCGGGTGAGCCGACGCTGCTGACCTTCAACGAGGTGGAGACGGCGTTTCACGAGTTCGGGCACGCCTTGCACGAGTTGATGTCGGACACGCGGTACCCGACGTTGGCCGGCACGAACGTGCCGAGGGACTTCGTGGAGTTCCCGTCGCAGGTCAACGAGATGTGGGTGCTGTGGCCGGAGGTGCTGGCGAACTACGCCCGCCACTACCGCACGGGTGAGCCGCTGCCGCAGCGGCTGGTGGAGAAGCTGCGGGAGTCGCGCGCCTACGGCGAGGGTTTCGCGACCACGGAGTACCTGGCCGCGTCGTTGCTGGACCTGGCGTGGCACACGGTGGACGCCGACACGGCGGTCGACGACGTGGCGGCGTTCCAGAAGCAGGCGTTGGAGAAGGCCGGGGTGGCGATGGCGGAGGTGCCGCCGCGGTATGCCAGCACGTACTTCGCGCACATCTTCTGCAATGGCTACTCGGCCGGCTACTACTCCTACATCTGGAGTGAGGTGCTCGACGCCGACACGGTGGAGTGGTTCCGGGAGAACGGCGGTCTGACGCGGGAGAACGGCGACCACTTCCGGCGGGAGCTGTTGTCGCGGGGCGGGAGCAGGGATCCGATGGTGTCGTTCCGGGGATTCCGTGGCCGTGACCCGGAGATCGAGCCGTTGTTGAAGCGCCGTGGGCTGATGGGAGCCTAGGAAGCGCGCGTGGGCGGTCAGTTCGACAGGCCGCCCACGCGGTCGCGTCGCCGTGCCGGGCGCGTTCCCCCGGTCCAGGGCCAGGTGAGCAGCGCCCACGCGGTGAGGACGAGGACCGCTTCGATCACGAGGTACCAGGGCCAGGGGCCGAGGGCGTCGAGTACCGAACCGGTGTGGGGTTTGCGGTTGAGGTAGCCGTAGTTAGTGCCCGTGGCGCTGTTGAAAAGCATCGCGATCGCGGCCCAGCCCACGGTGATCGCGACGGTGGTGCGGTAGTCGCGCCAGGTGGGGTGCAGGCCCAAGCCCCAGGTGAGGTAGAGGGCGGCCCACACGACGAGCAGGTGAAGGGCCCAGAATGCCAGGAACTCGTGGTGGGGGAAGTCGGGGCTGTCCAGCACGGGGAAGAACAGGGCCTGCGGGGAGAGAGTCAGACACCAGTAGTAGGTGAGGGCGTAGGCCCAGCGGGCCCGCGTCAGCAGCGCGTAGGCGGCGACGAACCCGGCGAGGTCCGACAGGTGGAGGGGGACGCTGTCGACGAGGTCCCAGGCGGGGGAGGTCAGGGTGTAGCCGAGCGCGGCGACGTGAATGGCGAGAAGCCCCGCGCCGAGGACACGGCTGAGACGGCGTGTCGTGGGGGAGTGGCGGTGTGCTCGGCCGAGGAGGACGAGGAGCGCGGCGCCGACGGCGAACACGGTGAGGACCGCCCAGTGGGAGAGGCCGTAGGCGGTGAACTGGTTCGGTGTCGCCGTGGTGTTCATGGCCGAGACGGGAGCGTCGGTGTGCTCTCGCCTTTCATGGTGTCAGGGCTTCGGTCGCGACGACACCCCAGTGTATAACGACCTATACGCTGGGGCTCGGGTGATGCCTACCCCGCGTACCACGGCACCAAGAACATTCCCTCCCGACCAAAACCGCCCAGACGCCGGAGAGGGGAACCGACTCCGCCACAGTGTCATGGGGCAGCGGGAGGGGGCCGGGAGTGGCCCTGCTATATGCATTCAGCGTAACTTCCATGATCCAATTGGAGGAATGCTGTACATGCGTAAGCGTGGTGTCGTCCCCGCCGCCGTGCTAGGACTGGTTGCGGTCGGGCTGTTGCCGGCCTGTGGCGCGGAGGAAGACACTTCCGACGCCGGGGCCGCGAACGACTCCGCGACCACGAGTCAGGCCCCGACCGGCTCGGCCGAAACTCCCGCCACCTCCGCGAAGGACGCCAAGCAGGAGATCACGCCGCCCGGTACCGAGCTGAAGCTGGGTGAGACGGCCACGATCCCGTACACCTACGGTTCCTCGAAGGGCACGATCGGGATCACCGTGACCGAGATCGAGAAGGGCTCCGAGGCGGATTTGGCGGACTTCGAAAATGCCGAAGGGCTCGTGCCGTACTTCGTGAAGTTCACCGTGGAGAACGTCGGGGGTACCGACCTGTCGTTCAGCACGGTGGACTTGCAGCCGGTGGCGGCCAACGGGGAGCTCACCGGTGTGTTCGTCACCGGGGACATCGAGGGCAAGTGCGTGACCGCGTCGGCGGAGGCGGACTTCAAGACGGCGGGCGCGTCCTACGAGTCGTGCTCGGTGGTGGGGTCGTGGCCGGGCGTGGACGTGGTGGGAGCCGCGTACAACCGGGACGACTACGCCGAGAAGCCGATCGTGTGGAAGAAGTGATCTAGGTGGGTGGAGGGCCGGTCACCGACGTGGGCCCTCCACCCACGGGGCTCAGACGAGGCCGAGCTTGGTCACCGCGTCGCGTTCCTCGACGAGCTCGGCGACGGAGGCGTCGATGCGGGCGCGGGAGAATTCGTTGATCTCCAGGCCCTGCACGATCTCGTAGGAGCCGTTCTTGCAGACCACGGGGAACGACGAGATCAGGCCCTCGGGGACGCCGTAGGAGCCGTCGGAGGGCACGCCCATGGAGACCCAGTCGCCCTCGGGGGTGCCGTTGACCCAGTTGTAGATGTGGTCGATGGCGGCGTTGGCGGCCGAGGCGGCGGAGGACGCGCCGCGCGCCTCGATGATCTCGGCGCCGCGCTTGGCGACGCGCGGGATGAATTCGTTCTCCAGCCACTCCCGGTCGTTGACGGCCTCGGCGGCGTTCTGGCCCTTGACCTCGGCGTTGAAGATGTCCGGGTACTGGGTGGCGGAGTGGTTGCCCCAGATGGTCATCTTCTTGATGTCGGACACGCTGACGCCGAGCTTCTTGGCGAGCTGGGCGATGGCGCGGTTGTGGTCGAGGCGGGTCATCGCGGTGAACCGCTCGGCGGGGACGTCGGGGGCGTGGGCCTTGGCGATGAGGGCGTTGGTGTTGGCCGGGTTGCCGACCACGAGCACCTTGATGTCGTCGGCGGCACCGGCGTTGATGGCCTCACCCTGCGGCTTGAAGATGCCGCCGTTGGCTTCGAGCAGGTCGCCGCGCTCCATGCCCTTGGTGCGGGGGCGAGCGCCGACGAGGAGGGCGATGTTGGCGCCTTCGAAGGCCTGCTTGGGGTCGTCGAAGATGTCGATGCCTGCCAACAGTGGGAAGGCGCCGTCCTCCAGTTCGAGGGCGGTACCCTCGGCCGCCTTCACCGCCTGCGGGATTTCCAGCAGGCGCAGCCGGACCGGCTTGTCCTGGCCCAGGAGTTGGCCGGACGCGATGCGGAACAGCAGCGCGTAGCCGATCTGACCGGCGGCGCCGGTGACGGTGACGTTGACAGGGGCCTGCGTCATGACGTTTCTCCTGCTGACGATTTCAGTGCTTGTACTCGGGATGTTATCGGCCGCGTCCGTGGCGGGGCGGGTGCGTCACCTCACCTGAACCGATTGAGCGGTGTTGGCATGATCACCCTCCACTGCGGGAGGTGCCGGGCGAGGCGGACGGCGTCCGGCCTTCCGTGTCCGGGATCCTTGTCGTGTCCGTGGGCGAGGTGGAGGGTGTGGAGTCGATGACTGTTCTGGACGACCGGGCGTTGAACCGTGCGACGTTGGCCCGGCAGTTGCTGCTCGCGCGTGCCGAGTTGTCCGTTCCCGAGGCGGTGGCGCGGCTGTGTGGTCTTCAGGCGCAGGAGCCGCAGGAGCCGTTCGTGGGGTTGTGGTCGCGGGTGCGTGCGTTCGAGCCGGCGATGTTGGACGATGCGTTGCTCGGTCGGCGGGTGGTGAGGACGCATCTCATGCGTCGCACTGTTCATTTGGTCACCGCGGAGGACGCTGTGGCGTGGCGGGCTCGGCACGAGGCGATGCTGCGGCAGCGGGTGCTGGGGGTTTATCGCCGTGAGCTGGCGGGGGTGGATCTCGATGAGTTGGCGGCGGCGGGGCGGGAGGTTCTGGCTGACGGGGAGTCTCGGTCGACGAGGGAGATCGTCGAGGTGCTGGCTGATCGTTGGCCGGGGGTGGGGGTGAGGGCGTTGGGCGAGATGGTGGTCGCCGTGGTGCCGGTGGTGCAGAGGCCGCCGCGGGGGTTGTGGCGGGTGAGAGCGGGGGTGCGTCACGTGCTGTTGTCGGCGTGGGTGGGTCGTGAGGTGGAGCCGTCGGTGGAGGACGGTTCGGACGCGGTCGGGAAGTCGTTGGTGCGGCGGTATTTGGCCGCTTTCGGTCCCGCGACGTCGGCCGATCTGCGGGCGTGGTGTGGGCTTGCGGGGTTGCCCGCCGCGGTGGCCGCGGTGCGGGAGGAGCTGGTGACCTTCCGTGACGAGCGGGGTCGGGAGCTGCTCGATCTTCCCGATGCTCCGCGTCCCGATCCCGACACGCCCGCTCCGGTGCGGTTTCTGCCCGCGTTCGACAACGCGATTCTCGGGTATCGGGACCGTGGTCGGATCGTGGACGAGGTCCATCGTGGATTGTCGGTGGCCGGGGAGCGGGTGGTTCTGGTCGACGGGAGGGTCGCCGCGACGTGGAAGGTCGGGGAGTCGGGGGTGGTGGTGACTCCGTTGCGGCGGCTGGGGGGAAGGGAGCGGGCCGCCGTGGTGGAGGAGGGGCGGGAGTTGGCGTCGTTGTTGTCCGGTGGTGGGGGTCACGACGTCCGGGTGGAGAGGTCGTGACCGCCACCACCGGGTGGCTCAGGCGTGGACGAGCAGGTGTTCCAGGACGCGGGTGCCGAAGCGGAGGCCTTCGACGGGGACGCGTTCGTCGATGCCGTGGGCCATGGCGCGGTAGTCGAATCCTTCGGGCAGCCACAGGGGTGCGAAGCCGTAGCAGTCGATGCCGAGTTGGCTGAAGGCTTTGGCGTCGGTGCCGCCGCCGAGGCAGTAGGGCACGACGACGGCGTCGGGGTCTTGGGAGCGTAGTGCGTCGCTCATGGCGTCGAACCACGGCGAGTCCACGGGGGCTTGGACGGGCAGGCTGCGGGAGAGGAATTCGCGTTCGATGTCGGGGCCGATGAGGGCGTCGACTTCGGACAGTAGGGCTTCCTCGGTGCCGGGGAGGACGCGGCCGTCGACGCGGGCTTCGGCGGTGCCGGGGATGACGTTGACCTTGTATCCGGCGGACAGGACGGTGGGGGTGACGCTGTTGCGGACGGTCGATTCGACCAGGGGGGCGGCGTCGCCGAGGCGGTCGAGGGTGGCGTCGACGTCCTGGAGGTCGATGTCGACGCCGAGGGCTTTGCCGGTGCGTTCGAGGAAGGCTTCGACGGTGGGGGTGAGGACGATGGGCCAGTTGTGGGCGGCGAGGGCGTGGACGGCGCCGACGAGTCGGGTGACGGCGTTGTCGTCGTTGCGTCGGGAGCCGTGGCCGGCGCGGCCGCGGGCGGTGAGTTTGAGGTGGGCGGTGCCGCGTTCGGCGGTGCCGATGGGGTAGAGGCGGATCTTGCGTCCGTTGGTGTCGCGGACGTGGTAGGTGTAGCCGCCGGATTCGCTGATGGCGGCGGCGCAGTCGGCGAAGAGGTCGGGGTGGTGGGTGGTGAGCCAGTGGGCTCCGTATTCGCCGCGGTCTTCTTCGTCGGCGACGAAGGCGAGGACGATGTCGCGTCGGGGTCGGCGTCCGGTGGCGGCGAGGGAGTGGAGGGCGGCGAGGACGGTGGCGCAGAAGTCTTTCATGTCGACGGCGCCGCGTCCCCAGACGTAGCCGTCGGTGACGGTGCCGGAGAAGGGGTCGACGGTCCATTCGCTGGCGTCGGCGGGGACGACGTCGAGGTGTCCCTGGACGAGGAGTGCGGGCAGGTCGGGGTTGGTTCCGGGGACGCGGGCGACGACGTTGGCGCGTCGGGGCGCGGATTCGAGGATGGTGGGTTCGATTCCGGCGCCCGAGAGGACGGTGGCGCAGAATTCGGCGGCGTCGCGTTCGCCTCGGGCGTCACCTGCGCCGTGGTTGGTGGTGTCGAAGCGGACCAGTTGTGCGCAAAGGTCCACGACGTCGGCTGTCACTGGGTCACACCGCCCTTGTGTTGGTTCGTGGTTCGGTTTGCGGGGTTCGTCAGCCGTATTTGCCTTGTACGGCGCCGTCGGCGATGGCGGTGACGATCTTGAAGGCTTTCATGGCGTCGGTCATGGTGTCGGCGTCGAATCCGACGGTTCGGACGCCGGTTTGTTCGACGGTTGGGATGACGGCGGCCGCCTGGGCGAGGTGGCTGGCGTCGAACTCGACGTCGATGTGGTGTGGGGTCGTGATGGGGGTTCCCCGTCCGGCGCGGCGCATGCTTTCGGTGGCGGCCGCGGTGAGGTCGGCGGCGGTGCGGGACGGGGGGAGGCAGATGGCGGCGTAGCGGCTGACGCATTCCTTGACGGCGACGGTGGCGGCGTCGGGTGCGTAGTCGTGGGCGTCGTCGCAGGTTTTGTCGTCGCCGCTGACGAGGAGGACGGGGACGCCGTACTCGGCGGCCAGCGCGGCGTTGAGGCGGCCTTCGCTGGCGGGGACGCCGTCGAGCCAGACGCCGGTGATCTGGTTGGGCAGGTAGGTGTGGGAGAGGACTCCGTCGCAGCCCGCGCCGGCGTGGTAGCCGAGGAAGACGACGCCGTCGACGCCGGTGTCGATGCCTTCCATCATCGACAGTGGTTTGTGGCGTCCGGTGATCATGCGGGCGCGGGGGTCGAGGTCTTCCAGGAGCACGTTGCGCTGGGAGGAGTGCGCTTCGTTGACGAGGATGTCGGTGGCGCCGCCTTCGGCGAGGCCCGCGATGACGGCGTTGACGTCGCCGGTGAGCAGGCGGCGGAAGCGTTGCCACTGTTCGGTGCCGGGGACGACGTCATCTGTCCAGGTGACACCGGTGGCGCCTTCCATGTCGGCGGAAATCATGATCCTCACGGGTGTCCAACCTAGCCGGGATGTCACAGGTTGCACACCGGGGCCCGCAAATCGTTGACATCGCGATGTGAGGAGTGATTACTTTTCCGCTCCGGCATCCTCTCGTATCCCAGTGAGGTGTACATAGTGAGGTGGACTCGTGTTCGGCGTCGGCTCGCGTCCGTGGGCGCGGTGGCCGTAACGCTGTTGACGGTGGGGTCGCTGGTGCCCGTGGCGACGGCGCAGGAGGACTCGCCGCGGGTGTTGCGGGTGGCGTTGGTGCAGGAGATTGACCACCTGAACCCCTTCACGGCCAGTTTCGCGTCGAGCGCGATGATCGGCCGGTTCGCGTGGGAGTTCCTCACGTTGCCCTCGGCGGAGGACGCCACCCCGACGGGTGGGGTCGCCGAGTCGTGGGAGGCGTCGGAGGACAAGCTCACGTGGACGTTCACGATCCGCGAGGGGATGACTTGGTCGGATGGTGAGCCGGTGACCGCGGAGGATGCCGCGTTCACGTTCAACAAGATCATGTCCGATCCGAAGGCGGCCGAGGCCAACGGCAGCTACGTCGAGAACTTCGAGGAGGTCACCGCGCCCGACGAGCGCACGCTGGTGATCAAGACGAAGCAGCCGCAGGCGAGCATGACGGCGTTGGACGTGCCGATCGTGCCGGAGCACGTGTGGTCGCAGATCGAGGACATGCACGACCCGGTCACCGACAGTGTCGAGGTCGTGGGGGTCGGTGACGGGCCGTTCCTGATCGCGGAGTACCGGCCGAACGAGCTGGTGCGGATGACGGCGAACGAGGACTACTGGCGGGGCGCTCCGGCCTACGACGAGCTGCACTTCATCAAGTTCGAAAACGCCGATGCGGCGGTGAACGCGTTGCGCAACGGCGAGGTCGATTTCGTCAACCGGCTCACGCGGGCGCAGTTCGACAGCTTGAAGAACGAGCCCGGTGTGGAGACCAACCAGGCGTCCGGGCGGCGGTACCGGGAGTTGTTGATGAACCCCGGTGCGCGGAACGCCGACGGCGACGAGATCGGTGACGGTCACCCCGCGTTGCGGGACGTGCGGGTGCGGCGCGCGATCGCGATGGCGATCGACCCGAAGGTGCTGGTGGACAAGGTGCTCGGCGGGTACGGCGAGTTGCCGGGCGGGTTGGTGCCGCCGATCTACGAGGACTTCCACTACCAGCCTTCGGAGGACGAGCGGTACACGTTCGACCCGGAGGCGGCGAACGCGTTGCTGGACGAGGCGGGCTACGAGCGGGGCCCGGACGGGATCCGGGTGGACTCCGAGGGCAGGCGGTTGGAGTTCCGGTTGACCGGCCGCGCCAGTGAGGACTACGCGCAGCGCGCGAGCGACTACATCGTGTCTTGGTTGAAAGACGTCGGGATCGCGGTGACGAAGAACCTGGTGTCGGACAACGAGGTGGACGAGACCACGTCGTCGGGTCACTACGACCTCGCGTTCTCGGGGTGGGGCACGAACCCGGACCCGGACTACATCCTGGCCAAGCAGACGTGCGCGGCGCTGCCCGCGGCGTCGGGCAGTAGCAGTAGCAACGCGTTCTTCTGCGACGAGACCTACGACGAGCTGTACGCCAAGCAGGCGGCGGAGCTGGACCCGAAGAAGCGGGCGACGCTGGTTAAGCAGGCGCAGGCGCGCTACTACGAGATGGTCCCGAGCTTCGTGCTGGGCTACGACAACGTGTTGGAGGCCTACCGGTCCGACCGGTTCACGGGCTTCGTGCAGCAGCCCGAGGGTGAGGGCCAGATCATGGAGCAGACCGGCTACTGGGGCTTCTACGGTGCCGAGCCGGTGGAGGCCGCCGGTGGGGAGTCCTCGGGGCTGTCGACGGGCGCGTGGCTGGCGTTGGGCGCGGGCGCGCTGGTGCTGGTGGCCGTCGGGGGCACCGTGGTGGTGCGGCGCCGCTCCTCGATCGACGACAGGGAGTGACGTCGACCGTGACGTTGACCTCGTCCGCCGCCGCGCCGGGTCCGGGCCATAAGGGAACGGACCGGCGCGGCGGCGTCGCCGGTGTGGGGCCCACGGTGCGCTTCGTCGCGGCGAAGCTGGGTGGGGCGCTGGCGAGTTTCGCGCTGGTGGTGGTGCTCGGGTTCCTGTTGTTCCGGATGATTCCGGGGGACCCGGTGGCGACGATGACGCGGGACCGGCCCACGAGCCCGGAGCAGTTGGCCGCGTTGCGGGAACGTCTCGGGTTGGACAAGCCGATGGCCGAGCAGTTCCTGGACTACGTGCTGGGGCTGCTGCGCGGGGATCTGGGCACCTCCTACATGTACAACCGGCCGGTGGCGCAGATGATCGGCGAGCGGTTCTGGCCGACGGTGCTGCTGGTGGGCACGGCGACGGCGCTGGCGGTGGCGCTGGGCCTGTGGCTGGGAGTGCGGGCGGCGTGGCGGCGCGGCAGCGCGTTCGACCGGGTGAACACCGGGGTGGCGTTGACGTTGTGGTCGGTGCCGCAGTTCTGGCTGGGGCTGTTGCTGTTGATCGCCACCCAGGGGTTGTTCCCCAGCCGGGGGATGCGCTCGCCGGTGATCCCGGACGACCCAGTGGCCCAGGTGCTCGACGTGGCGCACCACCTGGTGTTGCCGTGCGTGACGTTGCTGGCGGTGATCTACGCCCAGTACATGCTGGTGATGCGGTCGTCGCTGCTGGAGGAGATGGGCGCCGACTACCTGACCACGGCGCGGGCGAAGGGGCTGCGGGACGACCTGGTGCGCAGGCGGCATGCGGTGCCGAACGCGTTGCTGCCGACGGTGACGTTGGTGTTCCTGCAGTTCGGGATGGTGGTGTCGGGCACGGTCACGGTGGAGACGGTGTTCTCGTGGCCGGGGCTGGGCCTGCTGACGTACGAGGCGCTGCGCGGCCCGGACCTGCCGTTGCTGCAGGGCGTGTTCGTGGTGCTGGCGGGATCGGTGCTGGTGATGAATCTGCTGGCCGAATTGCTGTACCGGGTGCTGGACCCGAGGGTGCGTGAGTCATGACCTCTCCTGTGTGGCAGCGGCGCCGCGCGGCGGCGGCGTCGGTGTGGCGCGAGTTCCGCTCCCAGCGCGGTGGCTTGATCGGGTTGGGTGTGCTGGTGGCGGTGGTGCTGTTGGCGGTGACGGCGCCGTTGTTCACCGACGAGGCGGACCTGGACGTGACCACCGCGCCGGGCACCCCGCTGCAGCCGCCGAGCGCGGAGTTCCTGTTGGGCACCGACGTGGACGGACGGTCGGTGCTGTTGTTGACGGTGTGGGGCGCACGGGTGTCGCTGCTGGTGGGGTTCGCGGCGACGGTGCTGTCGGTGGTGATCGGCACCCTGGTGGGCCTGGTGGCCGGGCACTTCGGCGGCTGGGTGTCGGGCGTGCTGTTGCGGTTCACCGACTTCTTTTTGGTCCTGCCGTCGCTGGTGCTGGCCATCGCGTTGTCGACGGTGCTGCCGCAGGGCATCGCCACGATCGTGCTCGCGGTGGGGGTGACGTCGTGGCCGGCGACGGCCCGTCTGGTGCGGGCCCAGACGTTGACCATCGAGAGCCGACCGTTCGTGGAACGGGCTCGCGCGCTCGGCGGCGGACACGCCCACATCCTGGGCCGGCACGTGTTGCCCGCGGTGCTGCCGCTGGTGTTGGCCAACACGACGTTGGTGGTCGGTAACTCGATCATCGCCGAGTCGACGTTGTCGTTCCTCGGGTTGGGTGATCCGAGCGCGATCTCGTGGGGGTCGATGCTGCAGACGGCGTTGTCGTCGGGTTCGGTGAGCGCGGGCGCGTGGTGGTACCTGTTGCCGCCGGGACTGGCGATCGTGGTGATCGTGTTGTCGTTCACGCTGGTGGGTCGGGCGCTGGAGACGGTGCTGAACCCGAGGTTGAAAGGACAGTGATGGCGCCGGAGTCCCCGGAGACGCCGCTGCTGCGGATACGTGACTTGGGGGTCACCTATCGCACGCCGGGCGGGGAGGTGCCCGCGGTGCGGGGCGTGGACCTCACGCTGCGGGCGGGTGAGACGTTGGGCATCGCGGGTGAGTCCGGGTCGGGCAAGTCGACCGTGGCGATGAGTGTGCTGCGGTTGCTGCCGAAGTCGGCGACCGTGACCGGTGAGGTGCTGCTGGACGGCGAGGACGTCAACACCATGCGGTGGGGGCGGCTGCGCGCGGTGCGGTGGTCGGCGGCGTCGATCGTGTTCCAGGGCGCGATGCACGCGCTGAACCCGGTGCGCACCGTGGGGGAGCAGATCGCCGAGCCGATCCGCCTGCACACCACCGCCAACGGGGCGACCAAAGATCGGGTGGCGGAGCTGCTGCGGCAGGTGGACCTGCCGCCGGAACGCGCGAACGCCTACCCGCACGAGCTGTCCGGCGGGCAGAAGCAGCGCGTCATGATCGCGATGGCGTTGGCGTGCGAGCCGAAGCTGATCCTGGCCGACGAGCCGACCACGGCGTTGGACGTGGTGGTGCAGGACCAGGTGCTGCGGTTGCTGAGCGAGCTGGTGGCGCGGCGCGGGATCGGGCTGATCATGATCAGTCACGATCTGGGGGTGCTGGCGCAGACCTGCGAGCGCATCGCGGTGATGTATCGGGGCGAGCTGGTGGAACAGGGGCCGTCGAGCGAGGTGTTCGATGCGCCCCGCCACGAGCACACCCGCGCGCTGGCCGCGGCGATCCACCGCATCGGCGACCCCGACACCCGCATGGTCGACGACCGCTCCCCACAGGAGGAGAGCGCCGACGCGGGCGGGGAGGAGCTGCTGGCCGCCCGCGATCTGGTGGTGACGTTCCGGGACCGGTCCCGGCGTGTGGTGCGCGCGGTCGACGGCGTGGACCTGGGGGTGCGGCGGGGCGAGATCGTGGCGCTGGTCGGGCAGTCGGGGTCGGGCAAGACCACCCTCGCGCGCACCCTGCTCGGCTTGCAGCGGCCAACGTCGGGGTCGGTGGTGTTCGACGGTGCGCTGTTGCCGACCTCCACCTCCGGGCTGCGCGCCTACCGGCGACAGGTGCAGTTGGTGTTGCAGGACCCCACCAGCGCGCTCAACCCCCGCCACACGGTGTACGAGGCGGTGGCGGAAGGGCCTCGCATCCACGGCTTGGAGGGGGAGGAACGGGACCTCGTCGTCGAGGCGTTGGAGGCCGCCGAGTTGCGCCCCGCCGAGCGGTTTCTGTCACGGCTGCCCCACGAGCTGTCCGGTGGGCAGCGGCAGCGGGTGGTGATCGCGGGCGCGTTGGCGTGTCGGCCCAGCGTGTTGATCGCCGACGAACCGGTGGCCTCCCTCGACGCCACGGTGCGTAACGAGATCCTGGCGTTGCTGCTGCGGCTGCGGCGGGAGCTCGGGTTGTCGGCGCTGGTGATCACCCACGACCTCGGGTTGGCGTGGGCCATCGCCGACCGCGTGGCGGTGATGCGGCAGGGCCGGATCGTCGAGCACGGCCCGGTGGAGACGGTGCTGCTCAATCCCCGACACGAGTACACCATCTCGCTGTTGGAGGCGTTGCCGACACCTTCGGCGAGCGCATTCCGTCGCGGTGTGTAACCTCAGAACGCAGTATGGCCACCACGACCGATTCCGCGCCGAGCGCCGAGACGCCCGCGGAGGAGACCGCAGCGGCACGGCACGCCCGTGCCGGGGAGATGTCCCAGTTCCCGTACCGCACGATCGCGATGGGTGTCGTCGGCAGTGTGGTACTGATGCTCGCGTCCCTGGGCGCCGGGGGCATCCTCGTGCGCGACCCGATCATCGGTACCGGACCGCTGTCGTGGATGCGCTACGGCCACGGGCACGCCCTCGCCACCGCCGTGCTCTACGTCGGGTTCGGCCTGGTGGTGTGGGCGTGGGTGCGGTTGGGGCGCTATGCCCTCGCCGGCCGGATTGGTGCCCGTCCCATCGTCATCGCCGCGTTCGCGTGGATGGCGCCGCTGTTGATCGCGCCGCCGCTGTTCACGCGTGACGTGTTCTCCTACCTCGGGCAGGGCGCGCAGCTGTTGCACGGGCTCGACCCGTACGACTACGGGCCCGCCGCGTTGGACGTGCTGCCCGACGTGGTGCAGAACGTGCACTGGCTGTGGCAGACCACCCCGGCGCCGTACGGGCCGCTGTACCTGCTGGTGGCCAAGCACACCGTCGCCATCACCGGCAACAACATGATCGCCGGGGTCATCCTGACCAGGGTGATCATGCTCGCCGGGCTGGCCGGTCTGCTGTGGGCGCTGCCGAAGCTGGTGCGTCATCTGGGGGGACGGCTGCCGGTGACCATGTGGTTGACGGTGGCCAGCCCGATGATGGTGATCCACCTCGTCGGTGGCCCGCACAACGACCTGCTCATGCTCGCGTTCCTCACCATCGGCGTGTGGGCCGCGCTGGAACGCAAGCATGCTCTGGCGATCGCGCTCGTCACCGTCGGCATGCTGATCAAACCGACCGCGGCCGTGGCGCTGCCGTTCCTGGTGTGGGTGTGGGCCAACCGGCTGCCGGGTGAGGAGAGCCTGTTCCGCCGGTTCGTCAAGGCGGTCGTCCCGTCGTTGGCGATCTTCGGGGTGGTGTTCACGGTCGGCACCTGGGTGTCGCTGGGCTCGTTCAACCTGGGGTGGGTCACCGGCCTGCAAGCCCCCCAGCTGATCGCGAACTGGCTGAACTTCCCCACCGGACTCGGCGAGATCGCCCACACCCTGGTGAACCTCGTCGTCGACGTGCCGTCGTCACCGTTCGTGACCGTGGCGCGCGGGGCGGCGTGGCTGGCGCTGGTCGGGGTGATGGTGTGGCAGTGGTGGAAGGCGCGCCACGGTGGCCGGGAAGCCATCATGCGCATGGGCATCACGCTGCTCGCCGTGGCGATCTTCGCGCCCCCCACGCTGCCGTGGTACCTGACGTGGGGTTTTGTGATCCTGTCGGCGTTCCCGTGGCGGCGCGTGCACCTCGCCGTCATGGTGGCCGTGTCGATGTTTTTGGTGCTGGTGTACTACCCGACCGGGGAGCAGAGCCTCTACGACTGGTGGTTCATCATCGGTGTGATCGCCGCCAGCCTCTACGGGGCCGCGTCGCTGCTCAAACCGGACCCGCTCGGCCTGATCGAGGCGTGGCGGCGCCACCCGGTCACCGAGCACCGGGCCGAGGAGCGGCGGGCGGAGGAGACGCCGACCAGCCACGCCACGTCCTGACCCGCACCCGCACCACGGGCCCGGCGGGTGGGGTGCGCCGGTACTGCTCGTACTTGGCCGCCAGCGCCGCCACCGCCGCCTCGTCGGTCGGGTTGATCGTGGCGTGCCCGTCCAGGCGCACCCACCACAGGCGGGACCACTCCTCGTCGTAGTGGTCCACCAGCAGCGACACGACCGGGTTCACGGCGATGTTGCGTAACCGGCGCAACGCCCGCGTCGTCTTCGGTTTCGCGTCCACGGCCCACACCACGTCGTCGCCGTCGCAGGCGAACGTCACCGGCACCAGATGCGGAACCCCGTCGGCGTCCGCGGTGGCCAACCGCGCCACCCGCGCCGCCGTGAACAACCGCCGCGCCGTCGCCGCGTCCATGCGCATACCCCGACAGCCTAGGCGGCCCCGCGCCGGTGCCGTCGCGGCCGAAAGGGGAGAGTGTGGGGTCACTCCTCGGCCACGACGGTGAGGGTGCCCGCATCGGCGTCGAGCTCGGCGGTCAGCCCCAACGGCACCGCGAACGCCCCCGGATGGTGACCGACGTTGACCTGCCAGGCCATCGGCACCCCCAACGGGGCCAGCCGGTCGAGCAGGACCTCCCGCACCACGTCCCGGTCGTTCCCGCAGTCGGTCCACGACCCGAGCGCGAGCCCCGCCACCTCCCGGAACCAGCCCGCCCGCAGCAGCTGGGTCAGCATCCGGTCGATCCGGTAAGGCTCCTCGTCGAGATCCTCCAACACCGCGATCGCCCCGCGCGCCGGACGGAACTCCGGAGCACCGACGCCGGCGGCGAGTACCGAGAGGTTGCCGCCGGCCAACCGGCCGCGGGCCCGGCCGGGACACAGCGTCTCCGCCGCCGGACTGGCCAGCGTCCGCGCCCCGACCGGGTCGAACAACACCTTGCGCAGGTGGTCGGCGGCCACCTCGTCGAAGTAGGAGGTGGCCGGCATCGACGCCAGGACCGTCGGCACCCCCACGAACGCGGCGATCGCCGCGTGCAGGGCCGTGGCGTCGCTGGAGCCGACGAACACGGTCGGCCCGGAACGGCGCACCGCGTCCCAGTCCACGAGGTCGATCACGCGGTGGCCGCCGTAGCCGCCCCGCACCGCGATCACCGCGCGCACCTCCGGGTCCCGCCACGCGCGTTCGAAGTCGCGGGCCCGGTCGGCGTCGGTGGCCGCGAGGTAGTCCAGCCTCGGGTGCCGCGCGCGCACGCTCGCGCCGAGCCGCACCCGCAACCCCCAGGACTCCAACACCGCCACGCCCCGCCGCAGCGCGTCGTCGTCCACCGGGCTCGAACACGCCACGAGCGCCACCGTGTCCCCCGCCCGCACCGGGGCGAGCCTGTTCCCGCGGTCGGTCATCGGGTCACCGCCGCAACTCCACCGGCGGCACGCCGGGGGTGGCAAACCCGAACACCTGCCCGTAGAAGGCCAGTTCGGCGTGCAGGGCGGCCACGATCGTCTCCGCCTTGCGGAAACCGTGCTGTTCCCCCGCAAACGTCACCAGCGCATGCGGGATGCCGCTGCCGTGGAGGGCGGCCACGAACCGTTCCGCCTGCTCGGGTGGGCAGATCTCGTCCTCCAGGCCCTGCAACAGCAACACCGGCCCGGCGAGTGAGTCGAGGTTGTGCAACGGGGAGCGGGCCGGGTAGCGGCCGTCGGTGTCCGGCAGCGGCCCCACCAGGCCCTCGACGTAGCGGGACTCGAAGTCGTGGGTCTCCCCACCGGCGCTGCTCCAGGGCAGCAGGTCCAGGATCGGGTACTTCGCGGTGGCGGCCCGGTAGATGCGTTGCGAGGTGATGGAGGCGGCCGCGGTGAACCCGCCCGCGCTGCCACCCCGGATCGCCAACCGCCGCTCGTCGGCCACCCCTTCCTCGACCAGGGTCCGCGCCACCGCGGCGCAGTCGGCCACGTCGACCACGCCCCACTGGCCGCGCAGCCGCTCCCGGTAGCGGCGGCCGTATCCGGTGGAGCCGCCGTAGTCCACGGCCACCACCCCGATCCCGCGGCTGGTGAAGTAGGCGAAGTCCAAGTCGAGCACCGCGTGGTTACGGCCGGTGGGCCCGCCGTGGACGTGCACCAGATACGGCGGTTTCTCCCCCTCGGGGCCGACGTGGTCGGGGTTGTGCGGCGCGTACACGTAGGCGGGGATGCGGCTGCCGTCGTCGGCGGTGAACGACCGCACCCGCGGCACCGGCAGGTACTCGGCGGGCGGGGTCGGCGGTGGGGGTGTCAGGTCGGTCACCGTGCCGTCCCGCGCATCGACCCGCACCACGGCGGCGCCGCGCCGCGGACCCGCCGCGACCCCCACCACCCCGTGGCCGTGACGCGCGAGCGTCGGGGTCCACGCGGTGAGCTCCTCCGCCACCGGCGTGACCTCTCCGGTGGCCTCGTCGAGCACCGCCAGCCCGTGCGCGGTCAGCACGGCGTACCGGCCCCCACCGAGCGGGGTCAGCCACCGCGACCCCAACTTCCACAGCGGGCCACCCAACTCCCGCTCCACCGAGGTCAACGGGGTCAGCGACGCCCGGTCGGCGTCGAGTGTGACGCGGTGCGGCACCCACCACCCGCCGGGGTCGGCGATCACCAGCAGCGCACCCGGACCGTCCCAGTCGAGCTGACACACCGACACCCCGTCGCCGCCCGCCACGACCCGGTGCGGCCCGAACGTGCCGTCGGCGCGGACCTCGGCCACGCACACCACCGTCGCGTCCCACGGCATGGCGGGATGGTCCCACCCCAACCACGCGGCGTGCCGACCGTCGGGGGACAGCTGCGGGGAGGACAGGAAGTGGTGCGAGACAGCCAACACCCGCGGCTCGCCCCCGGACACCGGCACCGCCACCAGATCCCGTGCCACGTCGGCGCGGCCCGAGCCGGTCACCCGTTCCCGAACCGCCCACACCTCACCGGGCGGCCCCGGCCGCAGATCGGCGAACCGCACCCCGTGAGGGTGCTCGGGGGCCGGGGTGAGCGCCGTGACGGTCCCGTCGCGCAGATCCCGCGCGTACAGACGCTGATCGTCCCAGTGCGTGAACACCAGCAGGTCACCGACCACCAGCCACGGGCGGCCGCCGTACTCGTGCACGCGGTTGCGCGCGTTCCACGGCGCGGGCAGCATGTCCTCCACCTCGCCGTCGAGGAGGCGCACCACCGCCACGCGCCCGTTCTCGTCGGGCCGGGACTCCGCCCACCACACCGTGTCGTCCACGACGTCCACCCAGTGCGGGGTGACCCCGGCCGAGGCGACGTCGTGCGCGCTGATCGGTGACGTCCAACTGCCGTAAGGTGCGATCGAAGGCATTGCGCCAGCCTAGAAGATCTTGAGTGAGACTCCAGCCCCCGAACGCGCTCCGGCGCCGCAATTAGCATAGGGTCGTAGGTGCCATGGCTCGTGTCATTCACGTTTTCCGTCAACCCGACCGTTTCGTCGCGGGCACCGTCGGGCCGCCCGGTGACCGCACGTTCTACCTTCAAGCCCGCGAGGACGCGCGCACCATCAGCGTGACCATCGAAAAGCAGCAGGTCGCGGTGCTGGCCGAACGCCTGACGTCGCTGCTGGAGGAGATCGCCACCCGCTTCGGGGCCGACACCGGCGCCGACGTCACCGACGACCTCATCGACACCGACCCCCTCGACGTGCCCGTGGAGGAGGAGTTCCGGGTCGGCACGATGGGACTCGGCTGGGACGCCGAGAGTAAATCCGTGGTGATCGAACTGCTCGCCATCACCGACACGGAGATCGACGAAGCCGTCGTGCTCGACGACACCGAGGAAGGCCCCGACGCCGTGCGGGTGTTCCTCACCCCCGCCGCCGCCCGCGCCTTCGCCGCCCGCGCCGACCGGGTCGTCAACGCCGGCCGGAAACCCTGCCCGCTGTGCGGGGAACCCCTCGACCCCTCCGGGCACATCTGTCCCCGCCAGAACGGATACCGGCGCGGCACCGAGCTGGCCGACGAGGACTGACCCCACGGTGGTCGACCACGTGCGGGCCGGTGACCCCGCGGCCCTCGACCTGATCACCCACGGCACCCTCGACGTCCGGGGGCGGGTCGTGGACGCCTCCAACCTCACCCTGTTCTGCACCGTCGAACTCGACGGACTCACCGCGAACGCCGTGTACAAGCCGGTGGCGGGGGAGCGGCCCCTGTGGGACTTCCCCGACGGCACCCTCGCCGGACGCGAGGTCGCCACCTACCTGATCTCGGACGCCATCGGGTTGGGACACGTGCCCCCGACCGTGCTGCGGGATGGGCCCTTGGGGGAGGGCATGGTGCAGTTGTGGATCGACACCGTCGACGACGGCGACCTCGTCGAGGTGTTCCCACCCGAGGACCTCCCCGAAGGTTGGCGTGTGGTGCTGCACGCCGCCGACGCCGACGACCGCCCCGTCGTCCTGGCCCACGCCGACCACCCCGGCGTCGCCGAACTCGCCGCGCTCGACGTCGTCGTCAACAACACCGACCGCAAGGGCGGGCACGTCCTCCACGGCGCCGACGGCTTCGTCTACGGCGTCGACCACGGCATCTGCCTGCACACCGACCCGAAACTCCGCACCGTGCTGTGGGGCTGGATCGGCGAACCCCTGCCCGACGACGTCGTCGACAAACTCCGCAAACTCCGCTTCGCCCTCGACCACGACCTCGCCACCGCGCTCGCCCCCCACCTGACGGCGGCCGAGATCGGCGCGGTCGCCGACCGCGCCGACGCGCTGCTGTCCGCCGGGGTCTTCCCCGCACCCCGCGGTGACTGGCGCGCCCTGCCCTGGCCCTTGTTCTGACCACCCCGTCCCGGCGTGGCGAGGCGAGCACCACCCGCCTCGCCGACTACGGTCACTGCTCGTGCGTTCCCACTCCTATGACGACGTGCTGGCCACCCCGCGCCGCCGCCGGCGGACCCCCTCGGTGCCCGCCGAACCGGGACTCGTGGTGGAGGACGCCGCCAGCGGGTTCTGCGGCGCGGTGGTGCGCTGCGAACCCGGCGGTGTCGTGCTGGAGGACCGCCACGGCCGCCACCGCGTGTTCCCGTTCGGGCCCGCCGCGTTCCTCCTCGACGGCGACCCCGTCACCCTCACCCCACCCCGCGCCCCGGTGCGCGCCGTACCGGCTCGCTCGGCGTCCGGGTCCGTCCGCCTCGACGGGCTGCGCGCCCGCGTCGCCCGCGGCTCCCGGATCTGGGTGGAGGGCCTGCACGACGCCGAACTCCTCGAACGGGTCTGGGGACACGACCTGCGGGTGGAAGGCGTGGTCGTCGAACCCCTCGACGGCGTGGAGGGGCTCGCCGAGCGCATCGCCGCGTTCGACCCGGCTCCGGGCCGACGCCTGGGGATCCTGGTCGACCACCTGGTGGACGGCAGCAAGGAGTCCCGGCTGGCCTCCGCGATCGACCACGAGCACGTCCTCGTCACCGGCCACCCCTACGTCGACGTGTGGCAGGCGGTGAAACCCGCCAGCGTCGGCATCCCCGCCTGGCCCACCGTCCCCAAGGGGCGGGACTGGAAGACCGGGGTGTGCGCGGCACTCGGCTGGGGAAACCCCGGCGAGGGCTGGCGGCGCGTCCTGGCGGGCGTGACCAGCTTCCGCGACCTGGAACCACCCTTGCTCGGGGCGGTCGAGCGTTTGATCGATTTCGTCACCGACGACACCGCGTGACGTGACAGAGGGAAGGTAACGGCTGAGACACGGCGTGACGGCTACCCGATATCGTGATCGGGGATCTGGGAGCATAGGCCCATGACAGCGGCCATCATCTGGCTCATCGTCGGACTCGTCCTGGTCGCGGCCGAAGTGCTCTCCGGGGACTTCGTTCTCGTGATGCTCGGCATCGGAGCGCTGGCCGGCGCGGGCTCCGCGGCGCTGAGCGGCAACCCGATCGTCGACGTCCTCGTGTTCGCCGTCTCCTCCGTCGCGCTCATCGTCCTGGCCAGGCCCGCCCTGAAGCGCCGCTTCCTCTCCGGGACCGGTGTGCGCACGAACACCGAAGCGCTGCTGGGCACCAGCGCGGTGACGCTCTCAGTCGTGAACAGCGACGGCGGCCAGGTCAAGCTCGCCGGCGAAGTCTGGTCGGCCCGCAGCCTGACCAACGAAGTAATCGAGCCCGGAACGACGGTGACGGTCGTGGAGATCTCCGGCGCCACCGCCGTCGTCTCGGCCTCACCCTGACACCGCCCCGCGGTGTCCACAACCGAACGGCAGTTAGGAGTTAGCGTCTTGGACGCGACAACTTGGATCGTGGTCGCCATCATCGCCCTCTTCGTGATCATCACGATCTCGAAGTCGTTGATGGTGGTTCCGCAAGCACAATCGGCGGTCATCGAAAGACTCGGCCGGTTCCGCACGGTCGCCGGACCGGGACTCAACTTCCTGGTGCCTTTCCTGGACAAGGTCCGGGCCCGCGTGGACCTGCGGGAACAGGTCGTGTCCTTCCCACCGCAACCGGTCATCACCCAGGACAACCTCACCGTCTCGATCGACACGGTGGTGTACTTCCAGGTCACCGACTCCCGCGCCGCGGTCTACGAGATCTCGAACTACATCGTGGGTGTCGAGCAACTCACCACCACCACGCTGCGCAACCTGGTCGGCGGCATGTCGCTGGAGGACGCGCTGACCTCCCGCGACCAGATCAACAGCCAACTGCGCGGGGTACTCGACGAAGCCACCGGCCGGTGGGGCATCCGCGTCGCCAGGGTGGAACTCAAGGCGATCGACCCGCCGCCGTCCATCCAGGACTCGATGGAAAAGCAGATGCGCGCCGACCGCGAGAAGCGCGCCATGATCCTCACCGCCGAAGGTGAGCGGGAAGCCGCCATCAAGACCGCCGAGGGACAAAAGCAAAGTCAGATCCTCGCCGCCGAGGGCTCCAAGCAGGCGGCCATCCTGTCCGCCGAGGCCGAACGGCAGTCCCGCATCCTGCGCGCCCAAGGTGAGCGCGCCGCCCGCTACCTGCAGGCGCAAGGACAGGCCAAGGCCATCGAGAAGGTGTTCGCCGCGATCAAGGCCAGCAAACCCACCCCGGAGGCCCTGGCCTACCAGTACCTGCAGACCCTGCCGCAGATGGCCCAGGGCGACGCCAACAAGGTGTGGCTGGTGCCCAGCGACTTCGGCAAGGCTCTGGAAGGGTTCGCCCGCCAGTTCGGGACCAAGGGCGACGACGGGGTGTTCCGCTACGAACCGCCCGCCGAGGAAACCCCGTCCCCGGCGATGGACGACGAGGAAGTGGCGAGCTGGTTCGACACCAGCACCGACCCGAAGGTCGCCGAAGCAGTCCGCGAAGCCGAGGCCGTCGCCCGGCAGGAGGTGCCCGGTCCGCTGACTGCCGGTGGCTCCACACCGCCGGCGGCCTCCGCGCTCAAGGGAATCCGCTCGGAGACCCCCGAGGAGCAGGAGAAGACCAGCGCAACCCCGCCGCCCGCGCCCCCGGCTCAGGCGGCTCCGCCGCAGCCGCCCGCCGCGCCACCGGCCCCGCCGGCCGGGGGAGCACCGTTCGGCGGCCCGCAGCAGGGCCACTACCCGCCCCCGCAGGGCGGCCAGATGCCTCCGCAGGGGCCCCCCTTCGGCAGGCAGTGATCCCCGGACGCTGACCCCGTGGTG